>CAYUZM010000061.1:0-13388 GCA_964449665.1 uncultured Solibacteraceae bacterium | reverse complement strand
TCGCCGACCGAGATGGTCACCCAGTCGCGGCTACCTTCTTGCCGTTGTCGCGCGCGGCGGTGTAGGTGTAGTCGGTGAAGCGCCACGTGCCGAGCATGCGGTACCAGAAGCGGACAAAGATGCGGCTGCCGTCGGTGGGCAGATAGTTCACGCGATGAAAGCTGTTGTTGCCGGCGTCTTCGACGGCCAGTTCGCGGCCGCCGGCGGTGGTGCCGATGTGCAGCTTGAAGTTGTCCGAGGACGTACCCTTCGACCAGGTGAAATCGACGGTCGAGCCGGGCAGCACCGCGCCGTTGGCGGGCGTGGTCATGCTGGCGGGAACGGCGTCTTCGAGGTAGGCCCGGAATTGAGGGAAGCCGTTGGCGAAGCGCCCGTAGAACGATTCAAAGGGATCGAGGGTGCAGATCAAGAGGTCTTCCACGGCAGGATCGGCGAAGCCCGGCCCGGCGGTCAAGCTGCCCACCACCTGGTTGGCGGCGTTCAACAGCGGCGAACCCGACGAACCGCCCTGCACGAGGCCTTCGGTGAACTCGATCTTCCAATAGCGGTTGGGCGGGCCGATCTCGGCATCGTCGCCCGAGCCGATGACCAGTTCCTCATCCTCGACGCGTTTGCCGAAGCTGATGCGCTTGTAGCTTCCCTGGGGATGGTGGATACCGACGACCTTCGCGTCCAGCGGCAGGTCCGCGGTGGTCCACCCGAGGAACATGGCCTTGTCGGGCCGGTCCGACAGCAGCAGCAACGAGTAGTCACCCACCGCGAGCCCGCCGCTGGCCAGATATTTCGCGCCCAGAATCCGGTTGGCCAGAATCGGCACTTCCGGCGTGGCGCCGCCGCAGATATTCGCTTCAAAGAAGAAATTCGTTTCGAGCGTCTTTGCCTCCGCGTCGTTGTGAACGCAGTGGTCGGCCGTGAGCAGATAGGGGATGGCGCGCTGGCTGGTGGAGTTCAACAGAGCACCGGAGCAGACATATCCGAAGCCGTTCCGCTCATAGACGAGTTGCGCCACGCCGCTGGCGACGTCAGCAAACTCGGTGTAGCACTTGGCTTCAAGCTGGCAGGGAGCGACCTGATTGGGCGTGGCGCGGTTTTCGCCGGACTTGGCGGCGCGGGCCGCCTGGGCGGCGATCGCGGGCAGGGTGTCGAAGTAGTGGGAGACGCGGTCGATGGTGAACGGGACGGCGTCGCTGGTCTGGTCGGCGGCGGGGGTGAACTCCACCCACACCGTGCTGGCGTGGACGGAGTAAGACCAGAAGCTGCCGTCGTCCGACGGGCCCTTCGCGGCGAGAGGCTTGTCGGAAACGGCGGGTTCCACACCAGCTTCGGAGCTGATCCATACCTGTCCATCCGCAACGTCGAAACCGCTGAAGTGGACACGGAGCGCCCGTGCTTCCGGAGACTCGATGGCGACACGCCAGAGGCGCCGGCCGTCGGGCAGCGTTGTCCATTCACCTTGGGCCATCAGGTCCGCCGGCACGTCGCGATGGACCGCCGCCACACCATTCAGAAGCTGGCCGCGCGTGGTTTCCGAAAGGCCCTCCAGTGAGACCGTCCGGGGCGCGGCTAACGCGAACATTTTGCCTGGGGCATGCGGGTCAGCCGCGGCGGTACGGCCTTTGGCCGATGCCTTCTCGTGAATGGCGGCCGGGGCAGAGTGCTCATCCTGAGCCAGAGCCGATGGCGCTAAACCAATCAATCCGAGCATGCTTACGGCGGCAATCCGCATGTAGACCTCCCTTAGGCAAAGAAGGGTTCGCACCTTCTCCTTTCCCAAGTTCGGACGTTTGAGGTCAAACCGCGCTAAGCGAGAAACCTGAGTTCACCGTAGAATCGGCCTGAGGGGGGCCTTAGCGAGATTGGTTTGCGGGTGCGGCCGGCGCGGAGCTACATCGATCCGTCCACGCCGGCCCACAGGTTCATGGTGTTCAGCTCTTCGCGGCCGCAGGCCTTCAGGTAGCAGAACAGTTGCGTGCGGTAGGCGGCATGACCGGCGACGACCAGGTTGATGAGCGAGGGGCCGCGTTTCGACTTGAAGCCGAACAGTTCGATTTCACCGCGGAAATCGTCGTCGGAGAAGGCGCCGATGGCCTGCGCGTAGAAGCCGGCTTGCGATTCGAGTTCTTTCACCACGGCGGGGAAGTCCATGGCGGCGGCTTTGGCCTCGGCGGCGTTCCACTGGTCAACGAGGAAGGTTCCGGCCTTGATGGAGGGCACAAGCACGGGCCCCATCACGGTGAGGTAGCGCAGGAGTTCGATGGTGCTGCGCTGCTTTCCCGTGGGGCGGTAGTCGACCATTTCGGGTTGCACTTTGCCGCAGAGATGGACGAGGATTCGAACCTCGTTTTGGAGGGTTTCAATCAGCTCTTGTTTCGTGAGGACCATAGGTAATTCAAAGTGTAGCCCGGCGGCGGAGCGGCATAGACTTTCCGGGGCCGCATCGGCTAGGGCGGGCCGCATAGATTAGGGTGGGGCTCATCGGCCAGGGTGGGCCGCATAGACTAGCGTGGGCCGCACCGCCTAGCCAATGGCAGCAATGCGGCCGTGGCGGTCCAGCCGCAGCTTGCGCCCGCGCCAATGGACGGTGTTGCTGGTAAGCCCGGCGATCCAGATGGCGACGCCCAGCAGGTCGCGGAGGGGGAGCAGGGGCAGCCAGCGCAGCACAAGCGTGGAGCGGAGGACGAGCGTAGACGTGACGGCGGCCATGAGGAAGCGGGCGGCGAGGGCGATGGCGGCGGGCAGCCACAGGCCCGCGGCGAGCGCGGCAACGGCCCAGAGGGAAGTGAACGTGACGGGCAGCCCGAGGTAACCGTCGAGCCGCGAGACGCGGACGGTGCGCGCCCAGCGCACCTGGTGGGCCCATGCCTGGCCGAGCGGTTCGGCCTGGAGGCCGGACGATACGACGACGTGCGACAGTTCGACGCGTTTGCCGAGGCGGGCGATGTGTTTGGCGAGTTGATAGTCGTCGGCGATGTAGCCGCCTAAAGCGGGGAAGCCGCCGATGCGCTCCAGGTCGCTCGCGCGGAAGCAGAGGGTAGCGCCGATGCCGAACTCGGTGATGCCGATGAGGGGCGCGGCGAGGGTGCTGGGGATGAACTCGGTCATGACGCCGAGGGCTTCCCATTGGCCGGCGAGCGTTGGCGAATGGCAGCGGAAGATGCAGGTGACGATGCCGGTTCGGGCGTCTTCGAGCGGGGCGGCGACGTCGCGGAGATAGTTGGGGGGCACCTCGACGTCGGCGTCATTCACCAGCAGGAGCGGGTAGCGGGCCTGGGCGGCGAGGTCAGTGAGCTTGGCGACCTTGCGGTTGAGGGCCTGGCTTGTGGAATGGACGATGCGGATGGCGGCGTGGGGGAACTCGGCCTGGAGCCGGCGAATGTCTTCGAGGGCGGGATCGTTGGGATCGGAGACGCCGAACAGCAGCTCGAATTCCGGGTACTGCTGAGTGGCGTGTGAGCGGATGGCTTCGTAGAAATCGGGCTCGCGGCCAGCGACAGGCTTGAGCACGGAGATGCCGGGGGATGTCGTGGCCCGGGGCCGGGGGCGGAATTTGTGCCAGACGGCGGCGGCGATGACCGTCAACTGGTAGCCTGCCGAGGCCAGGCAGATGCCCCACAGAAACCAGTCCATGGTGGTCAACTCCGGGCCAGCAGGAAGACGCCGGCGGCGACGAACGCGGTACCCATCCAACGCCGCGCGCTCACGGCTTCCCGGAGCAGCGTACGCGCCAGGAGTGTCTCCAGGACGATGGTGGCGGCGCTGACGGGGACGACGAAACTGAGGTCCTCCATTCTGAGCAGTTTGAGGAACGAGAAGAAGGAGAGTGCCATGCAGGCGATGGCGAGCAGGATGGGCCACTGGCGGATGAGCGCGCCGAGGCGGCTCACGGTGGTGACGGCTCCCTGCCGTTTGCCCGCCCAGGCTTGGAGAAGGTCGCTTGCCACGGTGGCCAGCACCATTGCCGAAACCAGCAGCCAGCGCATCGCTAGGCCTCTCCGCGGCGTGCTTCCGTGCCGACGATGGCGGCGCCCAAGGTGACCAGGGCGGCTCCGGCCCAGCGTTCGGGGGCGACTTGTTCGGCGAAGAGCGCCATGCCCGCGACGGCGTTCAACACGTAGCCGACGGCGGTAACGGGAAGGACGAAGCTCAAATCGGCCCAGCTCAACAGGGCCATGCGCGCCAGCGTCCAGACGATGAGGAGCGCGACACCGGCCACGACGGCGGGCTGCAGGAGCGCGCCACTTTGTTTCATGCCCCAGTTGAGGCACAAGTTGCCCGCGAGGTTGGAGAGAACGACCACGATGAGGAACAGCGCCGTGCGAGCCGGCCGGGCCATCAGTCGCCGGCCCCGGCTCCGGCCCCGGCGGCCGCGCGCTGATCTTTCACGAACTGTTTGCGTTTGCTGCGCAGGGCGAGGTATTCGCGCGCTTCTTTGTAGAGGCGTTTGCGTTCGTCGTTGTTGAAGATGGCCTTGCGCACCACGCGCCAGGCGGCCTTGGGGCGGAAGTAGTATTCGCCATAGAAGCGTTCGACCCAGTCGACAAGTTCGGCGCGGTCGAGGCCGGGATAGACGACGTTGGGCAACTGGTGGCCCTGGTCGTCGGTCATCGAATCGATGGTGATGAGGCCGTTCTCCTTCACATAGTCGAAGAACTCGGTGCCCGGGTAGGGGTGGCCGATGGAGACCTGAATGGTTTCGGTGTTCAGTTCCTTGGCGAAGTCGATGGTGCGGCGAATGCTGTCGCTCGACTCGCCGGGCAGGCCGACGATGAAGTCGCCGTGGATGGTGAGGCCGAGCGAGTGGGCGTTCTTGGTGAAGCGGCGGGCCATTTCGACGGTGGCGCCCTTCTTGATGTTTTTGAGAATTTGCGGGTCGCCCGATTCGTAGCCGACGATCATGAGGCGGAAGCCGGCTTCCTTCATTTCCTTGAGCGTGTCGAGATCGGTGGTGACGCGCGAGGTGCAACTGAAGGTGATGTCGGGGTGGCCCATCTCCTTGCGCATCTGCTGGAGCTTTTTGCAGATTTCGATGGTGCGTTCCTTCTTGTAGTTGAAGGTGTCGTCGTCGAAGAAGATTTCTTTAAGGCCTTGGAAGTTTTCGATGGACCAGCGGACTTCGTTCACCACGTCGTCTGCCGAGCGCAGGCGCCAGCGGTGGCCGGAGTGCGTCTGCGGCCAAAGGCAAAACGTGCACAGCGCGGGGCAGCCGCGCGAGGTGTAGAAGCTGACGAACGGGTAGCGCAGGAAGGGGACGTTGTAGCGCTTGAAGTCGAGGTCGCGCTGGTAGACCTTGCTCACCCAGGGCAGCGCGTCGAGGTCTTCGATGAAGCCGCCTTCGAGATTGTGCTGAAAGCCGCCGTTCTTGCGGAAGCTGACGCCGGGAAGCTCTTCGAGCGGCTTGCCGTTGGCGAAGTCGACAATCTGGCGGTCGAACTCGCGGCGGACGACGAAGTCGATTGCGGTGGAGCGGAGGCACTGTTCGGGCTCGACGGTGACGGGCGGGCCGACGAAGCAGACCTTGAGCTTCGGGTTCTTGTCCTTCATCATCGCCGCCATCTTTTCGTCGACGTGGAAGCCGGGCGTGGAGGTGAACAGGACGAGCAACTCGAAGTCGGAAGCCATCTCGACGGTCTGTTCGATGGAGACCTTGTGCGGAGGGGCGTCGAGGACCTTGCTATCGGGCAACATGCCGGCCGGGTAGCAGAGCCACACCGGATACCAGTAGGATTCGATCTCCCTTGTGGCGGGCCAGCGCGAACTTGCTCCGCCGTCAAAACCTTCAAACGAGGGGGGATTCAAAAAGAGGGTACGCATGAGTTGTGCTGCGAAACGAACTACTTTCCTTCATGGTACAGGAAGGCCACAGCGATGAGATGCGGAGGGGGGCGATTCGATTCGTGGAAAAGAACCCGCCCGGCGTATGCCTGACTCCGGGCGGGTGGCTGCCGGCGCGTTCGGGACGGGAAACGCCGGCGAAAAGGGCGGGAATGACTAGGTCTGGTAAAGGTCCTCGACTTGTGGAACGCGGACGTTATACCCGGGTGTGCCGCGCTGTCCGGGAATGGGCGGCAGGGGGCGGCCGGAGCGCATCTGGCGGCCTTGGGCGGCCTGCATGGGCATTTGTCCGGGACGGGGGGGCCGCGGCGGGGCCTTGGGGTAGTTCGGCGGCAGGTGGGCGTTCTTGCCTACGAAATGGGTATCCAGGCCCACGGGTTGGCCGGTGCGGGGGACGTGGGGCGCGACGTTGGGGGGCGCGTTCTGGAGGTCCGCCTGGAGCGAAGAAAAGGCGGCCTGGTTGTTCATGGGAGCGATGTTGCGCTGGTCGACAAATTTGGTCCAATCGCCGTTGGCTTCGATGAATTCGGGGGCCAGGGCGATCTGCGTGGCGCGGAAGTTCACGACGCGGACGTTTGCTATGTTCACGCCGTGCATTTGGAGCGCCAGCAGGAGCGACACCATGTTCTGCTCGGTGGGTTTGTAGTGGCCGCTGTCGCTGCGCACGGTTTTGATTACGCCGCCGTCGATGAGCATGGACCCTGCGCACAGCACGGCGGCGCCGCCGGTGTAGTTGGAATGGTAGTTGCCGTCGTGTTTCTGTTCGCGGCCGAGGGAGTGTTTACGCAGGTAGAGGTCGCGGCCCATGGTCATGACGAAGTAAGCGAAGTTGACGCAGTGCATGTCGTTGGCGTCGCGCTTCAGGCCGACGTTCTTCTGGTACATGTGGGCGGAGTCGACCGGCTTGAGCGCTTCGGTGGGATGGGGTTCCCAATGGGGGAACTGGTGCGCTTTGCCGGCTTTGAAAACGACACGGTACTGGTTCAGTTCATCGCGCGTGGCGCTGCGGGCGCGGCCCTGGATGAGGTCGGTCTTGAAGCCGTCGTAGCTCATTTCGCGGCCGAACATCAGTTCGAGTTCGCGCGGCAGGACGTTGACGGTGCAGTGGAAGAGTTCGCACAGGCGCTTGACGGCGAGGCGGTAGAGGTCCTCCATGGAAGCATGCGCGGGCGTGTAGCCGCGGTTCACCTTGAGCCAGTAGTCGGCGGTGAAGAACAGGTCGCAGGTGGTGAGGAAGCAGTTGTAGGCCACCGGGTGGCGTTCCAGGCGCTGGATCAGGGAATCCAGATACTTCATGACGGTGTCGGCGCGGCGGTTGGAAACGCCCGCGGTGAGCAGGAGCCACTCTTGGTAGCGCGGCATGACGTGCATCGGCATTGGTTGAACCTCCCAGTTTTGCTTCTCACTGGGGATAGCGCCGGACGCGTGGCCGGATGATCACGGGCGGAGAATAAATTTTTGAGCGGATGGGGTCTTGAGCGGATGAGGAGGCGCTGCGTTCAGCGGCTGCTGGCCGACTGGGGGCGGGTGGGGTGCAGGTTCGAGTAGCGGACTTCGATCTCGGCCTTGCCGACGATGCGCGTTTCCACGGTGGAACGAATGGCAGAGGGAACGGCGACGCCGTTTTGGACCAGGTAGTCGCGGGTGAAGGAGATGCGGCGCAAGAAGATGGACGGGCTCTTCACCATTTCGCCTTCTTCGCGAACGGGCAGGGCGGTCTTGGCCTCAATCCACACCCAGCCACGGAATAGACCGGCGCGCTTTTGCTTGGGAATGAGTTCAAAGAGGTAGAGTTTCCAATCGCCATTCACGTGGTAGTCGGCGTAACGGAACTTGTAGTTTGCGGGTTCGATGCCCAGGCCCGGTTTCTGGCTGGCCTCGACTTCGGTTTGCATGTAGCGTGCGATGACGTCGCGTTTAATGGAGTCGTCACCCTGAAAAGTGATGGCCTTGTAAGTGATCTGGCCCAGGCGGCCAATGCCGCGCAGCGCGCTGAGCTTGCCTTTACGGTTGAGCTTGGGCAGGGAGGCGTCGATTTCGACGTTCATCTCCACGTCGCGCAACTGGCGGGAAGGTTCGTTGGCGGCGGCCAGGTAGCGCTGTAAGACGTCCTGGGCGGCGGTGGTTTCGGCTGCCGATTCCTGACCCGCGTCCGCGGCCAACACCATTGGGGCGATACAGAAAATGGCGAGTGCGTACTTGAAAAACAAATTGTTACCTTGAAGGCACCGAAGCCCTTCAACCTAATCTAACATCCCGTTGGATGCGCTCCGCCGCGGAAAGTTGCGCGGCGTCTTCATTCATTCACGCGCACTGGGACGGGCATTCGGCGCTAATATCCATTTAGACCAAACGCCATGCGAAACATTCCCAACGGGGCCTCTCACGAGAAGCGGATGCTGGTAACCACGGAGATTGCGATCGACCATCTAGGGCGCGAGGATGCCCGGGTGCTCGCCACGCCGCACCTGGTGTGGCAGCTTGAGCTTGCGGCGCGGGATGCGATTCTGCCGTATCTGGACGAGGGCGAAGAATCGGTGGGAACGGAAGTTCATATTCGCCATCTGGCCGCCACGCCGATTGGGATGAGCGTGGCGTTCCGAGCGCGCGTGGAGCAGGTAGAGGGGCGGCGGGTCCGATTCATCGTCGAGGCGGAGGATGAGCGGGAGCTGATTGCGTCGGGCACGCACGAGCGGTTTGTGGTGCAGATTGCGAAGTTCGTTTCGCGGCTGGCGGCAAAGAGCGCGGGGCAATGAGGATCAAAGTGGAACGACCTGGCCGCTCCACACGCCATTGTGCTTTGTGCCGATGACCAGCGCCTCTTCAGTGCCGGCGCAGGCGGCGACGACCTGTCCGTCCTCGGACCAAATAGCACTTTTGCCCGCCGACACTTCGCCTCCGGTGACGCCGCTGTAGTTGGCCATGAGCACGGCCATTTTGTGTGCCGCGGCGTATTGGCGGAGCAGGGGAGCTTTACGCTGGTAGCCCGCTTCGTCGATCATTACGCCCGCGGCGTAGACGTTGGCTCCGTGAGCGGCCGCTTGGGCCGCATGTTCGGCGAAGGAAGCATCGCGGCAAATGGCAAGACCGACGGAGGCCTCGCCGGCGGAGAAGACCTTGCCGCCGCCGCCGGGCACGAATACCGGCAGTTCGCTTTCATGGACGTGGACTTTAGTGTGCGTGAGCACGGAGCAGTCGGGACGAAACACCAGCGCGGCCGCGTACAGACCGCCGGATTCGCAAGGGATGGGAGCGCCGGCCACGACAGTGATACCCGTGCGGGCGGCCAACTCGCGGAGGGCATCGAGCGCGGCGCTGTCGGGGTCGATGGCGTTGTGCCGCGCAAGGGCGAGTTCGTAGCCGGTTAAGGAAAGTTCCGGGAACACGAGCAACTGCACGCCGTAACCAGCGGCCAGCGCGCCGAAGCGCAGATGGTGCTCCACGTTGTGCGCCACGTTTCCGGGGAGAGAAGCCGATTGCGCGGCGGCAATGGTGAGGCTCATACGCCGAGTGTACTGCCGTCCACCAAAGCCCATTGCGTCCTGCCATCATGGAGAGAATGCGCATCGGGCTGATTCCGCTCCTCCGAGCCTGGTTTCGGGCCGTATCCGAGTTGCGCCGCCGCAAACGACAGGGGCTTCCCATTGAGCCCGTAACCGTTCCGTTGCGAACCAGACAGGAGAGCTCTCGATGAAGAAGCTGCTCATTTTTGCCGGAGTTACCGCTGCCTTGGCTGTTCCTACACTCGCCGCCCCTCCCAACACCGCAAAGAAGCCCGTGGAAGAGACGCTGCACGGCGTCAAAGTAGTGGACAACTACCGCTGGCTGGAGGACCAGGACGCACCGGAGACGCGGGAGTGGCTGAACGCGCAGATTGCGTATACCAAGTCGATTCTGGCGAAGTATCCGGGGCGCGATGGGCTTCTGAAACGGGCCACGGAGCTGAATCGCACCGAGACGCTCACGACGCCGTCGCAGCGCAACGGGCGCTACTTCTTCCGCCGCCGCACGGCCGACCAGGAGCAGCATGTGGTGATGACGCGCCAGGGCGTGAATGGGAAGGACGAGGTTCTGCTCGACCCGGCGCTGTTCAGCAAGGATCCGAACACGTCGGTGGTGATCGAAGACATCTCGCTCGACGCGGCGCTGATCGCCTATGGGATTCGCGAAGGGGGCAAGGACGAAGTTCGCGTGCGTTTTCGCCAGACGGCCACGAAAGAGGATCTGCGCGACGAGTTGCCCGAGGCGCGCTACATGAGCGTCTCGATCAAGCCCGACAAATCCGGCTATTACTACGCCACCAGCGGCGACGATCAACCCCGCGTCTACGAGCGGAACTTCGACGAGAAAGTCGCGAGCCGCGAGATCTTCGGCCAGGGCTACGGCGCCAAGCACCTGATGTACACGTTTCTGAGCGACGACGGCCGCTGGCTGGTGATAGTCGTGATCGAAGGTTCGGCGGCGGACAAGGTGGAGGTGTTCTACAAGGATGCGAAGGCCAACGGCCCGATCAAACCGCTGATCACGGGGATCGCGGCGCGCTTTCAGCCACAGCCGGCGGGCGGCCGCTTCTTCGTGATGACGAACTACAAGGCGGCCCGCAACCGTGTGGTGGAAATCGACCCGGCGAAACCGCAGCCCGAGCACTGGCGCGAGGTGATTCCGGAACAGAAGTTCGTAATGGACGGCTTTGCGGCGATCGGCGGGCGGCTTGTCGTGCTGGCGCTCGCGGACGTGAAGTCGCGGCTGCTTGCCTACATGCCCGACGGCAAGCTCGAACGCGAGATCGCGCTTCCGGCCATCGGTTCGGTGGGGAGTCTCGCGG
Organism: uncultured Solibacteraceae bacterium; assembly: GCA_964449665.1. Taxonomy (GTDB): domain Bacteria; phylum Acidobacteriota; class Terriglobia; order Bryobacterales; family Bryobacteraceae; genus JAFLBB01. The sequence continues at coordinate 2,731 of CAYUZM010000061.1, read as the reverse complement.
GCGAATGGGACAAGCCGGAGATGTTTTACACGTTCACCTCATTCCACATACCGCAGACCATCTATCGCGCCGACCTCGCCGCCAAGACACAGACTGTGTGGAACCGCACCCGTTTGCCGATCGACTCCGATCATCTCGATTTGAAACAGGTCTTCTATCCGTCGAAGGACGGGACGAAGATTCCCATGTTCCTGTTGCACAAGAAGGGGCTGAAGCTCGACGGCACGGCGCCCACGCTGTTGACCGGATATGGCGGCTTCATGGTGAGCAATACGCCGGCGCTTTCCACGACGGCGGTGATGTGGGCCGAGTCGGGCGGCGTGTTCGCGCTGGGGAACCTGCGCGGCGGCGGCGAGGACGGCGAGGAGTGGCACAAGGCGGGGATGCTCGGAAACAAGCAGAACGTGTTTGACGATTTCATCGCCGGCGCGGAGTATCTGATCGCCAGCAAGTATACGAACCCGGGCAAGCTTGGCATCTACGGCGGCAGCAATGGCGGACTGCTGGTGGGCGCGGCCATGGTGCAGCGACCGGAACTGTTCCAGGCCGTTGTGTGCGCCGTGCCGTTGCTGGACATGCTGCGCTACGACCAGTTTCTGGTGGCGCGTTTCTGGGTGCCCGAATATGGTTCGGCGGCGAATGCGGAGCACTTTCCTTTTCTGCTGAAGTACTCGCCCTATCAAAACGTGAAGAAGGGGACCAAGTTCCCGGCGGTCATGTTCAAGACCGGCGATGGCGATACGCGCGTGGCTCCTTTGCATGCGCGCAAGATGACGGCGCTGGTGCAGGACGCCACGGCTTCCGACCGGCCTGTGATTCTGCTCTACGATCTCAAGGCGGGCCATTCGGCGGGCATGGGCGTGACGCAGAAGATTGAGGAGACCGCCGACATCATGCAGTTCCTTTCGGGCCAGTTGGGGCTGGCGGTGCGCTAAGCGTGTTTTCCCGCCGCCTGGACTGGGACACGGCGCCGAACGCGTATTCGCGCGCCGTTGCCGGGCATCGCGCGGCGGGGCGGCCGTTGATTGATCTGACCGAATCGAACCCCACGCGCGCCGGGCTGGTGGCGGCAAACCTCGAACCCCTTGCCGATCCGCGCTCGCTGCACTACGAGCCCGACGCATGGGGACTTTCCGCCGCGCGCGAGGCGGTCTCGGCGTATTACGACCACGCCGTCGATCCGGCGCGGATTCTGCTGACGGCAAGCACGTCGGAAGCCTACTCCTACCTTTTGCAACTGTTGTGCGATGCCGGCGACGAGGTGCTCGCCCCGCGTCCCAGCTATCCGCTGTTCGAGTTTCTGGCGGGGTTGCAGAACGTTGCCGTGCGCCAGTATCCGCTGCACTATCACGAAGGGTGGTGGCTCGACTTGGCGTCGCTCGAAGAGCGGATCACGCCGCGCACGCGAGCGGTGATCGTGGTGAGCCCGAACAATCCCACGGGGCACTATCTGCGGAACGCCGAGGCGCTGGCGGAACTTTGCGCGCGCCGCTCGCTGGCGCTCATTTGCGACGAAGTGTTTCGCGACTTCGCCCTCGGCGGCGCGCCGGGCCCTACGACGGCGCATCCCGGCGGCGAGTGCCTGTGCTTCACGCTCAGCGGCTTGTCGAAGGTATGCGGCCTGCCGCAAATGAAGCTGGGCTGGGTGGTGTTGAGCGGACCGCACGGGGCGGTGGACGCCGCCGCGCGGCGGCTGGAACTGATCGCCGATACATACTTGAGTGTGAGCGCGCCCGTGCAATATGCCGCAACGCAATGGCTCAGCGGGCGTCACTCGTATATAGAGGCCACCCGCGCCCGCGCGCTCGCCAACTTGGAGTCGCTGCGGAAGGCCGGCGCCGCGCCGCTCCACGTCGAGGCTGGATGGTATGCATGTCTGCGTTTACCGGCGACTCAAACGGAGGAACAGTGGATGACGGAATTGCTGGATCGCGAGTTGCTCGTGCAGCCGGGCTACTTTTACGATTTTGAAACCGAGCCGTGGGCCGTGGTGAGCCTGATCACGCCGCCGGCGCAATTCGGCCAGGGATTGGAGCGTCTACTTGCCAGCATCAGCCGGACTGCTTGAGCGCTGTTTGCGCGGCGAGATGCGCCCCGACATTCTTCTCGCGCAGATCGAGGAGATGGAGCCCGAGGTGCGGGCGTGGGTCGAGGTTGCGCCGCGCGAGGCGGACTTTGGGCCGCTGTCCGGGGTTCCGTTTGGGGTGAAAGACATCATTGAGACGGCGGGCATGGCCACCGAGTATGGGTCGCCGCTGTTCAAAGGCCGTAAGGGTTCGAAGGACGCCGCGATCGTCTCGCTGTTTTGCGGCCTGGACGCCACGCTCTTCGGCAAAACGCACACGACGGCATTCGCGTTCTACGATCCGGCGCCGACGAGGAATCCGAACGCGCCCGGCCGGACGCCCGGCGGGAGTTCCAGCGGGTCGGCCGCCGCGGTGGCCGCGCAGATGGCCGCGTTTGCCATTGGATCGCAGACGCAGGGCTCGGTGGTCCGTCCGGCCTCGTTCTGCGGGGTGTGCGGGTTCAAGCCGCGCAGCAGGTTCTGGACGTGCTCCTGCCAGTGTGCCTCGCGCAGCCCCAGGATATACGCCGTGGCCCGGCAACCGCCAAAGACGGACACCGCCGAGTCGTAGGGCTTGAACCCGTGGCGCACGTGGAGCGGCTCCCAGGGGCTGGCTTCTTCGTTCTCGGCATAGGTGAGCGAGTTGTAGGCATAGTTGTTGCCCAT
>CAYUZM010000060.1:0-13826 GCA_964449665.1 uncultured Solibacteraceae bacterium | reverse complement strand
TTGTTCGCCGGTGGGGGTGGGATGCTGCCGGGGGTGGCGCAGAAAGCGGGAATTGGTTCCTTTGATAGCTTCGGATCGTTTCTCGACGTGGCGCGCCGTGTCGTGTGGACCGGCGTAACTCCTGACGGCAGCCCGCCGCTGGGCTTCTGGAAAGTGGCCGCCTTCGCCTGGATTTGCAATCTCGCCATGCATGCCGGACTGAGCGACATGGCCATGTGGCGCTATGCGAAAAAGGCGAGCTATGGACTCACAAGCGCGGTGGGCATCTTCCTCGGCCACTACCTGGCTTGGATCTGCGCCGGCATGATGGGCGCTGGCGCCGCGCTGCTGCTCAATCAGCCGCTCAATACGCTCGACTCCGGCACCATCGCCTATCGCGCCCTCGGTTGGGCCGGCATTATCGCCGTGGTTTTCGCCGGATGGACGACTTCGAACCCTACGCTCTACCGCGCCGGGCTCGCGCTGCAGGCCATTACGCCCAACTGGTCGCGCGCTCGCGTCACGCTCGTCGCCGGCATCGCCACGACCATCGTCGCCTGCTTCCCGTTCGTCTTCACGCGCATGCTCGACTTCGTCGGTATCTACGGATTGCTGCTTGGACCCGCCGGCGCGATTGTCATGGCCGAACACTGGCTCTTCCCGCGCCTTGGCTACACACGCTATTGGGCCGACTACCAAGGCAAATCGATCAACTGGCCCGCGATCATCGCCTGGTCCGCGGGAATTGCGCTTGCCCTCGGCCTCGAACGCACCGGTACCCTGCACCTTTTCTATCTCTTCGTTCCCGTTTTCGCGCTCACCATTGCCGTCTACGTCGTTCTGGCCCCGCTTGCCGGCGCGAAGGTGCCCCCGCCGCCTGGCGGCGAGAACCGTTATCCGAAGCCACGCGCGGCCTCTCCGCGCCCGGCGGCCAGGCCATCGCTCCATTCTGCCGCGAAGCTCGCAGGCGCCGTCGCGCTGGCCGCGCTGCTGGTCTCTCTCTCCATCCCCTTCCTTGGCGGCGATTTCGAATTTCCGCTTCTGGCCTCCACCCTCGTCTACTTCATCAGCGGCACCTACTACTACACCGAGTACCGCAAGAACGACGAAACAGCCTAAAATAGAGGGTTCATGGCAACCTCCAGCATTACTTTGAAGCACGTAAGCTATCTCTGGGACGACGCACAAGCGGCCAAGCTATCGCCCGCCGAGCGCCTTATTTACCGGTCGAATCTCCTCGGCGCCGACCAACGCATCACCAACACCGGCGGCGGCAATACGTCCGCCAAGCTCGACGAGAAAGATCCGCTCACCGGCGGTGAAGTCGAGGTGCTTTGGGTGAAGGGTTCGGGCGGCGACCTGCGAACCTCCAAGCTCGCCAACTTCGCCTCGCTCTACCAGGACAAGCTCATGTCGTTGAAGCCGCTCTACGCTTCCATGAGCCCTCGCGGCGCGAAAACCGAAGCCGAAGACGCAATGGTCGGCTACTACCCGCATTGCACCTTTAATCTCAACCCGCGTGCCTCTTCCATCGATACGCCGCTGCACTCGTTCATCCCCGCGCGGCATGTCGACCACATGCACCCCAACTCGGTGATCTCCGTCGCCGCGTCGCGCCGCTCGACGGCGTTGACCCAGGAGATCTTCGGCGGCGAGATCGGCTGGACGCCGTGGTTGCGCCCCGGATTCGAGCTGGGACTCGAGTTGGAACGCATGTGCGTGGCAAATCCCAAGCTCAAGGGCATTGTGATGGGCCAGCACGGCCTCATCAATTGGGCCGATGGCGATCGCGAGTGCTATGAGCTCACGCTCAACATCATCGAAAAGGCCGCCCACTTCATCGAGTCGCGCGACAAGGGTGCAAAGACCTTCGGCGGGCAAAAGTACGGCACACTCCCGGACGCCGAACGCGACGACGTTCTCTACGCGATCATTCCATGGCTGCGCGGCCAAGTGTCGCAACAGAAGCGCTTCATCGGAACCGTGCAGACCGACGCCACCATCCTTCGCTTCGTCAATTCGAACGACGCCGCGCGTCTGGCTGAACTCGGTACCAGTTGCCCCGACCACTTCCTGCGCACCAAAATCAAACCGCTCTACGTCGATTGGAAGCCGGATGCCGGTGATACCGCCGGATTGAAGGCGAAGCTCACGGCGGGCCTCGAACAGTACCGCAAGGATTACGCCGCCTACTACGAGCGCTGCAAGCACGCCAATTCGCCGGCGATGCGCGACCCGAACCCGACCGTTATCCTCATTCCCGGCATCGGCATGATCGCCTGGGGCAAAGATAAGAGTGAGTCGCGCGTTACCGCCGAGTTCTACAACTGCGCCGTCGAAGTGATGCGCGGCGCCGAGGCCATCGACGAGTACATCGCCCTGCCGCAGCAGGAAGCCTTCGACATCGAATACTGGCTGCTCGAAGAAGCGAAGCTGAAGCGCATGCCGCCGGAAAAGGAGTTCCAGCGCAGCGTCGTCGTCGTGATTGGCGCGGGCAATGGAATCGGCAAGGCTGTGGCCCACCGTGTGGCCCGCGAAGGCGCGCACGTGGTTTGCGCCGACCTGAGCGTCGAGGCCGCGCAAGCCACGGCCGACGAACTGACCAAGATTTACGGCCTCGGCATCGGTGTCGCCGGTTCCGGCATCTCTGGCTGCGGTCCGGCCATCGGCCTGGCCGTGAACATTACGGATCGCGCCAGCATTCACGCCATGTTGCGCCAGGCCGTGCTCGCCTATGGAGGCGTCGACAATATCGTCGTCACCGCCGGCGTCTACATCCCGCCCGACCGTGAAGGCCACCTTACCGACGACCAATGGGCGCTCACCTTCGACGTCAACGTGAAGGGCAGCTACCTGCTCGCCGATGAGGCGCAAGACCTGTGGCTCAATCAAGGTCTGCGCGGCAGCCTCGTGCTGACCACCAGCGTCAACGCCGTTGTCTCAAAGCGGGGCTCGCTTGCCTACGATGCGTCCAAAGCGGCGGCAAACCACCTTGTGCGGGGACTCGCCGTCGAGCTTTCTCCGCTTGTTCGTGTGAACGGACTCGCCCCCGCTACCGTCGTTGCGGGTTCCACAATGTTTCCGCGCGATCGCGTCATCGCCTCGCTGGTGAAGTACGGCATCGCGTTCGAAGAGAACGACACCACCGAAAACCTGCGCAACGCGCTTGCGAATTTCTACGCCCAGCGCACGCTCACCAAGACGCCCATCACGCCCGAAGATCAGGCCGAAGCGGCTTACTACCTCATCAGCGAGCGCGCGGCAAAAACCACGGGCCAGGTGATTTCGGTCGACGGTGGATTGCCCGAATCGTTCCTGCGTTAAGGCTTCACGAAGGCAGCCAGCGTTTCTAAATTCCCGGCAAACGTCGTGCTGCGCAAGATACGCGCGCGCGGCGGCTGGCTGCCATCAAACAACTGCACACGGTCGTTCTCGTTGATCTCGATCGGACGGCCATTGATCGTGAGCACCATCGGCCGCGCCGCGGTCACGGCGATCACCTCATCGGCTTTGCCGATCACGCCGTTTTCCACCCAAGCCCCGCGCGCGTCCAGCGCCGCCATGATCTGTACAACACGCGCCGCGTCCGGCCGGGCGGCCAGAGGGTCGCGGTTTCCCGTCTGCCATGGGGAAAGACCGTGCAGCGAATCTCCACGCCGCATCCCGCCGCTGGGCGCACTCGCCGCCAGCGAATCGAACTCCTCGCGCAACGCACGAAGTCCCGCGCCCGAGGTCACCACCGCATAATGCGTAATCACCGACTCGTCCGTATAACTCAGCCGGTAACCATCGGGCCGCAACGAACCCAGCCCCTTGGCCCGCACCTGCATGCCCTTGGTGATATAAAGCGGCCTGTTCGTCTGCAGCTCGTAGAAGCGCGCCAGAGCCGGCTCGCCCGCGCGCCGGCGCACCTCGGAAGGTTTGCCCACGGCAGGCAGAACGCTCTTTTCCAGCCAGCGCAACGCAGGTCCGGCTGCATCCTGAAATTCACGCTTCCCGGCTCCGCGATAGAAAGCCATCAGCATCTTGACGATGCCCTGCGATTCTCCACCCGTCACCGATGGCGGCTCGAATACGCGCGCCCATGCCGGATGCATATCAGCGTCGTACTGTTGCGCCCAGGCCGGCTGCGGCTCGGGCATCTGCGCGTTCAGAATGAACGCCGCCCCCCGTATCGCCGACGCGGTGTAGCGCGGCTCGCTATAGACCCGCCCCGCTTCGAGCAGGCAGTCCATGTTGTCGATCATCGTGTTGTCGTTGAACGTGTAGTGGCCCTTGTAGATCTCGCCCGGCCACTCGCGCGGCCACGTCGCCGGATAGGTTGCCTTTTTACTCGCATGCCCGCCGGGCGCCGGAAACTCGGAGTACCGCTGCGGCCATGCGCCGTTCGTATACTGCGCCTTCACTAGCGCATCCAGGCCGTATCGCGCCGCTTCGTGAATCGCCTTGTCGGCGAAACCGAGCGCCTTGTCCACACGCGTCAAAAATCGAAGACAAGACTGCGTCACATTGTCGTCGAGCGTCGTGGGCGGGGTTCTCGGCGTCGCGGGCGATGCGCAATCGTGCTCCACGCGATAGGGATACTGCTTCCGCTTGGCCGTATCGAACTCCACAATGTAGTCGAATCCGCCCGAGCAAAGCTGCCCGCGCACCAATGCCCGCGCCGCCTTCGTGGCAGCCTCCAAATACAATGGCTCCCGCGTGGCCGCGTAGGCTTCAAGAAACGCCATGCCCACGCGCGGCGTGCCTTCGCGCTGATTCTCGATTTGCGTCAACCCTTCGCCATGCTCGGAACGGCCGTAGGAGAGGTCCTCGGCATAGGAGAAGTGGTACCCGCCCTCCGTGGAGACCTTCTCGGCATAGAACGCCGCGGCCTTGCGCATGGCCGCCAGCGCCTGCTCGCGCGACGGCTCCTGCGCCGCCGAAGGAATCATTGCCCACACCAGGCACAAGGCGAGACGTTTCATGCGAAAAGTCTATATCGTTATGGTGTGCCCACGCCGAGCAAACGCCGCGCAACCCCTCCGCCGGACACCAAGCTCAAGCGCCGTATCATCAAAGACGGCCTTCGGTCCAACGAGCAGCGCGACGCCGCAATCCGCCGCGTGATTCGCTCCATCCCTAAAGGCAAAGTCGCGACCTACGGGCAAGTGGCCGCAGCGGCCGGCTATCCGCTCTATCACCGATTAGTGGCGAAACTCCTGCGCGGCAACGACGGCAGCCTGCCGTGGCAGCGCGTTCTCGGTGCCGGCGGAGAGATCAAGCTCCACCAGGCCGCCGCTTACGAACAGCGCCTGCGCCTTGAAATGGAAGGCGTGAGGTTTAAGGGTAAACGCGTGGATATGGCCGCGCACCAGCACCGCTTCCGCACCTGGGAACTCGACCTCGATTAACCTACCAGAGCTTGCACTGCTTTTCGATGGGACGCACCATCGGGTCGCCCACTTTGCAGTTGAACGCCTTATGGAACTCCGGCACGTTCTGCAGCGTGCCGATGGTGCGGAAGCGATCGAGCGGATGCGGATCGGTCTTGATGCGCAGCAGCGCATTTTCCGGACGGAAGTGCCGTGCCCAAATCCGCGCGAACGCCAGGAAGAACCGCTGTTCGCCTGTGTAGCCGTCGATGACCGGAGCGGGCTTCCCGTTCAGCGAGCGCTGATAGGCCTTGAATGCGAGCGTCACGCCGCCAAGATCACCGAGCGCCTCGCCCGTGACAAGCTTGCCATCGTGATTCGGTAGCCCGCCGCCCACTTCCAGCGTGTTGTACTCATCGATGATGCACTGCGCGCGCGCGTCAAACTTCTTCCGGTCTTCATCAGTCCACCAGTTGCTCAGTGAGCCGTCGGCTGCATACTTCGATCCCTGGTCGTCGAAGCCATGCCCCATCTCGTGGCCGATCACCGCACCAATTGCGCCATAGTTGGCCGCGTCGTCGGCGCTCAGGTCGAAGAATGGCGGCTGCAAGATGCCCGCCGGAAATGCAATCTCGTTCTGCAGCGGGTTGTAATAGGCGTTCACCGTCGGCGGCGTCATGCCCCAGTCGTTGCGGTCGAGCGGCTTGCCGATCTTCGCCAATTCATACTGCCGCTCGGAAACTCCAGCCGCGCGCACGTTGTGGAAGTAATCCTTGGCCGTAACTTTGACATCGGCATAGTCGCGGAACCGGTCCGGGTAGCCGATCTTCGGGTAAAAGGCATTGAGTTTCTTGAGCGCGTTCGCTTTGGTCGATTCCTGCAGCCAGTCGGCGGCCTTGAGTTCCTCGGCCAGCGTCGCGCGGAGATTCTCCACAAGTTGCAGCATCCGGCGCTTGGCCTCGGGCGGGAAGTGTTTCTTCACAAACACCTCGCCCAGCGCGTCTCCAAGCATGTTGTCAGTCATCGTCGCGCAAATCTGCCAGCGCGGCCGCTGCTCTTTCACGCCGCTCAAAACTGTTTGCTGGAATGCGAAATCCTCGTCCACGAATGGCTTCGAAAGTTCCGTTGCCGCGTTGCGGGCCACAACCCAGCGCAACCACGTCTTCCATTCCCCGAGATCCGGCCTCGACATCTGCTGCTCGAACAGCTCAAGGGCTTTCGGTTCGCTCACGATCACCGTGGTTCCCGGAGGAATCCGGTTATTCGCCATGAACGTCTTCCAGTCAAAACTCGGATTCAGTTTCTGCAGGCTCTCCAGATTCAGCTTGTGATAGGTCTTGTACGGGTCGCGCCGCTCGACGCGCGTCAACCTGCCCGCCGCCCGTTCCGTCTCAAACGCCAGCACGGACTTTGCCGCCGCCTCGGCCCCTGCCGCATCGTCGCCCAAAAGCTGCAGCATCCGTGAAACATGCTGCACGAACTGATTGCGCAGATCCTTGGATTTTTCGTCGCTGTTCAGGTAGTAGTCGCGATCCGGAAGCGATAGCCCGTCCGGAAAGAGGCGAAGCACGATCTCGTCGGGCTGCTTCGGGTCCGGCGACGAAATCAGCGCATAGATACTGCCCGCCTGTACTTTCTGCAGATCGTTCAACGCCTTCGCCAATTGTGCCTTGTTCGAGATGGCCGCAACCATCTTCAACTCCGGCTCAATCGGCTTGTGACCCAGCGCATCAATCGCCGCCGTGTCGAGACAACTGGAATAAAAATCGCCCACGCGGCGCTCACTCGATCCTGCCGGCGCCTTCGACACGACAGCCGCTTCAAGAATCGTCCTCAACCGCTCGCGGTTCGCCTCCGCCAACATACCGAACGAACCCCAGTTGGAGTAACGCGCTGGAATCGGATTCTTGTCCAGAAACGTTCCGTTGGCAAAGCGGTAGAAATCCTCGCAGGGTTTGCAAGTCTTATCCATGCCGTCTATGTCGACGCCGCTCTTGAGTGGCTGAACAGGTTGCTGTGCCACAAGTACGGAACCGAGTAAAGTGAGTGCAATGAGCCGTGATGGTTTCACATTCATAGGGTAATCACAGAACATAGACGCTCCACAACCGCAAAAGGCGCGCCGCGATTCGGTCAAAAGACGGCGTGTTTCGTTATTCTTGTCGAGGCATGTTCATGCGCCTATCATCTATTCTCCTTTTCATCTCTGTCCTCGCCGCGCAGCCGCGTCCCGCGCTGGTGGGCGATGGCTCGCGCGTCACCTACGGCCGGGAAGGCGTACGCGGCAAACTCGCCGTCGGCCTGTGGCCCCACCCAGGCGCTCTCGACTTCGACGGCGACGGCGATCTCGACCTGATCGTTGGTTGTGCCGACCGCCCGTATAACGGCACTTACTTGTTCCGTAACATCGGTACGCAAGCCGAGCCCCTCTTCGCGCCAGCCGAGCGCCTGGGAAAAGGATTAAAGGATATGGTGGTCGCCGACCTCAACGGCGACGGCGCGCCCGACCTCGTCGTAAGCGGCGGCTACTACGACGACGTGCGCCGCAACCGCATGGACAAATACGTCGCGCTGCCCATCGAGCGTACCTACCACGTGGGGCGCGACGATCTCTGGTTCCCCGTCGACTGGGACCGCGACGGGCGCATCGACCTGCTGAACGGCACCAGCGACTGGCGCGAATACGGCTGGGACGACGCCTTCGATTCACAGGGCAAGTGGCTGCGTGGCCCGCTGCACGGCTACGTCTATCTCTACCGGAATGCCGGCACGAACCAATCCCCCCGCTATGAAACGCCGCGCCCGCTCACCGCCGCCGGCAAGCCGATTGACACCTACGGCAGCCCCGCCCCGAACGCGGTCGATTGGTTGGGAGACGGGAAGTGGTCTCTGGTCACCGGTTCATTTCTCGACTACGTGTCCCTTCACCGCGCCGGTTCGGCCGGACTGCAAGCCGCCGAGCGCCTGCACGCTGCCGGAAAGCCGCTCAAGATGGACCTCTGCATGATCCAGCCCCGCGTCGTCCAATGGCATGCCGACGGCCGGCCTTCACTGCTCATCAGCGAAGAAGACGGCACGGTATCCCTCTTGGAGAACCTCGCCCCGCGCGGCCAGGAACCGCGCTTCACCGCCGCCCGCCCGCTCGTCCAGGTCGATCCGTTCGTGAAGAGCGGAGCCCTCTCCCGCCCCGTCGCCGCCGATTGGGACGGTGATGGCGATCTCGACCTCATTGCTGGCAACTCCGCCGGCTATATCCAACGATATGAAAACACCGGTTCGCGTACGCGCGCTGAGTTTGTGGACCGCGGCTATCTGAAGGCCGGCGGCGAGGTCATCCGCCACATGGCAGGTCCAAATGGAAGCGTCCAAGGTCCCGCCGAGGAAAAGTGGGGCTATACGAACCCATGGGTCGCCGACTGGGATCTCGACGGCCGCCTCGACATTCTGGTCAACGACATTAAAGGCGAAATCGTCTGGTATCGCCGCGCCGCCCACGGGGAGCTCGAAAGCGCGCGGCCCGTTGAGGTTGAGTGGACCGGTGCGGCGCCCAAGCCCGATTGGGTCTGGTGGGAGCCAAAAGGCAAGCAGCTTCTGACGCAGTGGCGAACCACGCCCCGCGTCGTCGATTGGGATCGCGACGGCCTGCCCGACCTCGTCATGCTCAATCATCAGGGCTATCTCAGCTTCTTCCGGCGCGCGCGCATCGCGGGCCAGCTTCGCCTGCTCCCGCCCGTGCGCATCTTCGTGGAACCCAACGGCCGTTTTCTCAACCTCGCCTCCGGACGGGCCGGCCGCAGCGGCCGCCGCAAGATCGACTTCGCCGATTGGGACGCCGACGGTGATCTCGACCTCATTACCGATTCCGACGACGGCCCCGTCTGGTACGAAAATCAAGGCTCGCAGCCGCACCCCGTGATGCGCCTACGGGGAAAGCTCGTCAATGCCTCGTTGCCTGGCCACAACCCGACACCGAACCTCGCCGACTGGGACGGCGACGGAAAGCTCGATCTCATGATCGGCGCCGAAGACGGATTCTTCTACTACTACGCCAATCGCTTTCTCGCCCACGCGGCCAAATAGGCCCGCAGTCTCCACCCGGTGTGCCGTCCTGTGCGAATCGGCCCGCCGCCTCCACCCCGTGTGACGTTCGGTGCGGGCGAAGTGCTGTATTCTGTTGGGGAACCTCTGCCATGACCCGCTCTCATCTCCTCATCGCATTTGCCACCCTGTTGCTGGCAAACTGCAGTTCACAGCAGGAACCAAAGCAGGCCGCCACTCCACCCATGACGATCATCAAAACCGCGTTCGGCTCCACCGGTGCCGCCGAAACCGTGGACCTCTACACGCTCAGCAATACCAAAGGTATGGAGGTGAAGATCGCCACCTATGGCGGCGATGTAGTTTCCATTCGAGTGCCGGACAAGTCGGGGAATGTCGCCGATGTCGTTCTTGGCTTTGATTCGATTGCCGGCTACCAGAAGCCAAATCCCTATTTCGGCGCCATCATCGGCCGTTACGGAAATCGCATCGCCAAGGGCATGTTCACGATTGACGGCGCCACGTATAAGCTCGCGGTAAACGACGGTGCCAACCATCTCCACGGCGGGATACGCGGCTTCGACAAGGTTCTCTGGTCGGCGCGTGAGATGCCCACCCCCGACGGCGTGCGCCTCGACCTCACCTACACGAGCAACGACGGGGAAGAGGGTTACCCCGGCGAACTTAATACCACGGTTTCCTACACGCTGCTCGGTGAAAAGAACGAGCTGCGCATCGGGTACGAGGCCGTAACCACGAAACCCACGGTTCTCAACCTCACCAACCACTCCTACTTCAATCTGGCCGGGCAGGGCGAAGGCGACATCCTGAATCATTCGGTGACCATCCTCGCCGATCGGTTCACACCCGTCGACGCGGGCCTCATCCCCACCGGTGAATTGAAGCCCGTCGCCGGAACTCCGTTCGATTTCCGCACGCCCCACACCATCGGAGAACGAATCGAAGCGAAGGATCCGCAAATCGTTGCCGGCAAAGGCTACGATCACAACTTTGTCCTGAACAAACACGCCGGCGATCTCGAAATGGTGGCCCGCGTGACCGAACCCACCACCGGACGCGCCATGGAGATTCTCACCACCGAACCCGGGCTGCAGTTCTACACCGGGAACTTCCTCGACGGGACCATTACCGGCAAGAGTGGAAAGGTTTACGGCCGCCGCGCCGCGTTCTGTATGGAGACGCAGCATTTTCCCAACTCGCCCAATCAACCCTCCTTTCCGAGCACCCTGCTCCGGCCGACGGAACGCTACCGCTCCACCACCGTCTATCGATTTCTTACCGTGCCATAGTGCTTAACCGGCCGCGAGGAACCTTCCCATGAATCTCGAAGATGTCGCACAACGCGCCGGTGTTTCCACGGCCACTGTTTCCCGTGTCTTGAACAACATCGGCGTGGTCAAGGGCTCCACGCGCGCCAAGGTCCTCAAAGCCGTCGAAGAGCTGAAGTACTACCCCAATATCCACGCTCGCGCGCTGGCCGGCGGCGCCTCCAAGGCTCTGGGCCTCATCGTGTCCAACGTCGAGAATCCCTTCTTCCTCGACATCTTCCGCAGCCTGGAAGACGAAGCACACAGCCGCGGCTTCGAGGTTCTCATGGCCAACACGGACTACGACCCCGACCGTCTGGCCAAGAGCGTCCACCTCATGCTCGGCCGCCGCGTGGCGGGTCTTGCCCTCATCGTCAGCGAAATGGACTCGACATTGCTTCAGGAGTTGCAGGATCGCAAAGTGCGAACTCTGATCCTCGATGTCGGCGAGCCCAGGCCGTACATTACCTCAATCAAAACGAACTACTCCCGCGGCATGCAGCGCATCGCCGAGTACCTCTATAGCCTCGGCCACCGCAAGATGGCCTTCATCGGCCACCACACCTCGCTCGGACCGCTCAGCGACCGTAAACGGACGTTCTCACAGGTGATGGAGCAGCTGGGCGGCGACGTCGTTTACACCACCATCGCCGACAGCGATGGGTTCGACGGCGGGCGGCGGGCCGTGCGCCAGCTTTATCACTCCGGCTTCAGCCCCACCGCCATCCTTTGCGTCAACGACTTCATGGCCGTCGGCGTGCTGCGCCAATTGCGCGAGATGAATATCTCCGTCCCCCACGAAGTATCCGTGACCGGATTCGACAATATCCGGCTTTCGGAGTTCTTGAATCCGGCGCTCACTACCGTGCATATCCCGCGCGAACAGATCGGCCGCCAGATCTTTGAGAGCCTCACCAGCGCCGCCAGTCCGGAAGAGTCTCTGCGAGAGGTCATCATCGACCCTGAGCTCGTCGTGCGGGAGAGCACCGGAAGCGTACGGGCGTAACATTCGGCTGCCCGGGACCGGGTCGGCCCTACCCCCTTTGCGGCGCGGGACTAGTACCCGCGAAAATAGGAGTGTTTGCTCACTCAAGGGAGAGTCGCGCGCCATATAGGTCCACTAAGATTGAGGACGTGGGGATTCGCCGCCGATGAGGAACGAGTCTGATTCTATGCTGTTCCGGTATCGTAACCTGCTAATAGCCACCGGCGCATTAGTCGCCACATCGATGGCCGTGCTGGCCGTCGCCACGCTGGCGCGCCACGATATCGAATCGCGCGACGCCACCCGTTTTCAGATGCGTGTAGCGCATGCCGAAGAGGTGCTGAAGGATGCGGTGGACCGCTACTCCGGGCTGCTTTCCGCCGATGCGCCGCTGGTTCAACTGGCCGCCGCTCAGGTGGACAGCTACCATGCCGAAAGGGCGGCGTTTCTCTTAAGTTCGGAATACTATCCGGGCTTGGGCGGCATGGCGGTTTATGAAAGCCGGGACGGCCAGCCCGACCCCACTCGCCTCCGCTGGGCGTATGGGAGCCTTTCAGGATCGTGGGCGGCCGCCAACCAAGGCCATGAATGGCTGGAGGCGGCTCGAATCGCGGCCAGCCCGGGCGCGGGGCTGGGGACCCGCCTCGACAACGCCGCACAATGCCGCGCCAGCCAGCAATGCGGCCTGCTCCTCATTCGTCCCTTGCGCGACCCTGCTCCGCGCGCAACGCCCGCCGGCGCGGCCGCGTCGCCCGTCAAGGCGTGGCTGCTCGTGGGCGTGCTCGTGGATCCGATGGTCCGGCGCCTGATCCCCGGTTTCCCCGGCGAAGAGCTCCCTCGCATCCAGCTTCGAATCTATTCGGTGAGAGGCGGAACCCCCAATCTGGTTTACTCCAACATCCCCTCGACCCAAATCCTTCCTGCCCCGCGTTTTCGCCGCCTGCGGGAGTTGCGTTTCGCCAATAGCAACCTGCAGTTTGAGTTCACCTCCACCCCGGCGTTTGACGCCACCACGGATTGGAGCACATTGAAGGTGATTCTCTGGGGCGGCGCGTTTGGCACGTTGTGCCTCACGGCGCTGGTGTTCGTCCTGGCGTCCCGCCGCCAGCAAGCGCTCAAGCTGGCCGAGCAGATGCGCCAGGCTTCCGTGCGAAGCGAAACCAATGCCCGCAACTTGATCGAAATCGCCAATCGCAGCCGCGACATCTTCGTCATTCTCGACGGCGATGGCCGTGTCCGCTGGCTGAACGGCACGGCGGTGCGCCTCAGCCGCATGGGCCGCGATGAGCTGATCGGGCGGAACCTCCAGGATGATGACCCCGCAATACCGGCAATGGTGCGCGACGTTTGGAGTAGCGCGCTGAATGCCATGCGCCGCGGCGAGCCGTACCGCTTCCAATGGCGTGACGCCTCGCAAACCGAGGCGCCGGTTTACTGGGATATCGAGTTCCAGTCCATGCTTGGGCCTGACCGGAACGTGGAATCCGTTCTTGTCTTCGGCCGTGAGCTCAGTGTCGGAGAAGTGTCGCGCCAGATGCTCACCCGCGTGCAACAGGCTGTCGAATCTCTGAACGACGCCGTCTACATTACCGGACCTAACCGTGAGATGCTCTACTCCAATCGCGCCTTTGGCCAGTTGCTGGCGCGCCTCGGAATTCCTTCCCACGACGCGCTTTGCCTGCGCGATCACCTAGACGACAAGGAACAGGCCGAAACGATCCAGCGCGATTTTGAGGCCTCCGGAAGCTGGAGTGGCGAACTCACCTACACAGACCCGGACGCGAGAAAAGTTCACCTCATGGTCTCCTCCCATCGCATTGAGGACGAGCGGCAATTGAACCTGGGCACGGTCACCACTTTCCGCGATATCTCCGCCCGCAAAGAGATGGAAGAGGCTTTACGCGAGGCGCGCGATGCCGCCCTGCTCGCGTCGCACCACAAGTCCTCGTTTCTGGCCAATATGAGCCATGAGATCCGCACGCCCATGAACGGCGTGCTCGGCATGTTGCGCCTCATGCGCGAAACGCCCATGAACATCGAACAACGCGAGTACACCGAACTGGCGGACCGCTCTGCCGTGACCCTTCTCGCGCTGCTCAACGATATCCTCGACTTCTCGAAGATCGAGGCCGGCCACTTGCG
>CAYUZM010000059.1:0-13846 GCA_964449665.1 uncultured Solibacteraceae bacterium | reverse complement strand
GGGAGCTTGGTCGGGGAGGGCGGGAGCTTGGTGGGGCCTGCCGCGCGGGGGTGGGTGGGGGCGAGCGCGCGGGGAGTGGTGGTGATCTTCACGGCTCCATGGTGGCACGAGGGTTTGCGGTGCGGGCGGGCAGGGTTCGTATGTGGTGAGGGTGGGGGAGATATTTTTGTGGTGGGGGCGTTAACGGGAAATGGGCCGCCGATGGACGCCGATTCATGCGGATCGGAATGGCGCGACGGTTTTGGGACCAGGGGGCAGGGGGATGAGGGGCTTGGGGCGCTAGTCTTCGATGGAATCGAGGAGTTCGGTGAGTCGCTTGCTTCGCTCGTTGACGTTGGTTTGGAGGCGCTTCAATTCGTTTTGGACGGAGCGGAGCTGGTCGGCCAGATGAAGAGACGCCAGGACGGCGACGCGGGTGGAGTCGAGGTTTTGGGAACGCATGGCGATGCCGTTCATCATCTCGTCGATTTCGTTGGCGAGCTGGATGGTGTCGTTGGGGTCGCCCGAGGTGACGAGCGAAAAGGTCTGATTGAGGATGGTGACCTTCACCTGTTGTTTTTCGGCCATGGTCGTCTCAAAATGCGCGTCTCAAAAGCGAAGGGGACCGCGCTCAGGCGGTCCCCATATTGTCGATGGTTTCGAGGAGGCGTTCGACGCGGCGGCGGACGTTGTCGCGTTCTTTGCGCATGGACTCGTTTTCGAGCATGAGGCGGGTGACCTCAGCCTTACTTTTGGAGGCGGAATGCGAGGCCTCTTGCGCCTCGGCCAGCGATTGCAGCGCGGCGGCGAGTTGTGTTTCGACGGCGGCTTTATCCTGGCGCTGGGTTGGCAGGAGTTCGACGGCGCCCTGGATGCGCTCCTCCAACCCGGCGAGCGTATCCTCCTGCCCGGGGGCGGCCTGCTCAGCCTGGCTCATGTGCGGCGATCTCCTTCTGGGAGATTATGCCTCACCGAGGGCGGCTTTTGCTTTGGCGACGAGATCGGTGAACGACTTCTGGTCGTCGTAGGCGATCTCGGCGAGCACTTTGCGATTGAGGGTGATGCCGGCTTTGTTGAGCCCGTCGATGAACTTGGAGTAAGAGATGTCGGCGTTGCGGCAGGCGGCGTTGATGCGGACGATCCAGAGAGAGCGGAAGTTGCGTTTCTTCTGGCGGCGGCCGACGAAGCCGTAGCGCAGGGCCTTTTCGACGGCTTCCTGGGCGGAACGGTGGAGCTTGCTTTTGGTGAGAAAAAAGCCTTTTGCGAGTTTAAGGACTTTTTTCCGATTGTCTGTGCGGTTTGTACCGCGTTTGACTCTGGGCACGATTTCCTCCTGAGATCACTTCGAACCGCGCAGGCACGTGCGTTTTTGGGTTGGCCTGAGGGTTCTGACTGGTTACATTTGCCGGGCCCGAATGAGCTCACCGGCGGGGATGGATGCTGGCGACCGGCGCGAGGCTAGTAGGGCAGCATGTCGAGCACGGCCTGCTTGTTGGCGTCGCTGATTTCGACACCTTTGCGCAGGCGGCGTTTACGGGAGCGCGCCTTGGAGGTCAAGATGTGGCGGGCGCCGGAATTGTGGCGGCGGAGTTTACCCGTACCCGTCTTCTTGAAGCGCTTGGCGGCGCCCTTGTGGGTTTTCAGTTTAGGCATAGTGATACCGTCCTTCCGAGGGGGAGGGACAACGAGATTAGGATAGCATGGCGGGGCGGGGCGGGGTGGATTCAGCGGCCCGGCTTAGCCGTTGCGACGTGGGGTGAGGCCGGCTTGGCGCGCTGTGCATGGATGAGACGGACGAACTCCTCGGCTTCCTGCGCCGTGACGGGGTCGATGTGGGTCAGTACACGATCAAGCGAGAAAGGCTGGGCCCGAACGAGGTTCGGCGGATCGTTGGCGGGGTGGGCACGGGGTCCATTTTGCTTTCATTCTAGCGCTTCGGTTTGGAGGGGCTTGGGTGGTGGACTGAGCGAGGATGGTTGCCGTCGACCGGCCGGAGTAGGATGAATGTGTGCTGACCATTCCCGCAAAATCGAGAACGAACGCCGACGGGACGCTTTTACTGGAAGTGCCTACAGGCATGCCCGACGCGGAGGTGGAGGTTGTGATCGTGATCGAACCAGTGCAGCATGCGGGTAGCGAGGCGCCCAAGGACGAGTGGCCGGAAGGCTACTTCGAGAGGTTTGCATCTCCTCCCGACGTTGAACTTGAACGGCCGCCGCAGGGCGAATTGCAGGAACGGCTGCCGATTGAGTAAAGACCCGTGGCGGAATCGTTTCTGCTCGATTCGAACACGTGCATCCGGTTTATCAAGGGCCGGTATCGGGCCTGCGCGTAACGATCTCCAGGAAGTGGCTCGGCGTCACGATTTCGGTACCGTGCCACCTTGGCGGGAAATCCTTTATGTTTCCGGTTACAAGGTAGGCCGCGTCGCTCGCCTGAGCGCATTCCAGGAAGATGTCGTCGTCCGGATCGGAACAGGCTCGAACAGTTACCGACGGGCGCACCCAACACGCCCTTGCGCGGATGGCGTTCAACGCAGAAAGAATCGTTTCCTCCGTCCGATTAAACCGGGGGCGGCGAATTACTTCTTCGTACTCAGCGTAGATGCTTCCGCTGACACACAATTGAACCGAGTTACCAAGGGCCAACAAGAAGACTTGCGCTGGAGGGCCGAGCGGCTGGAGCAACGCCGAGACGATGATGTTCGTATCCAGGACGGCGCGAATCATGCGCCGGGGTGCGGGTTCGATTCGTGCCGGGCGCGGCGGGCGGCGGCGATTTCGGCTTCGATCTCGTCCATCGATAACTCGCTGAGGCCGGATTCCTTCGCGGTGGACCAGGAGGCGCGGAGCCAGGCGGGAGCGAGATCCTGTTCGAGGACGTGGAGGGCGTATTGTTCAGCGGTTACGCCGTGGGCCGTGGCCTTGGCTTGGAGGGCTTGTCCATCGGCGTCGGGGAGACGGATTGTCAGATCCACACGGATAGCTCCTTCCTTATCCTAAGTTAGCGGATTGGGAGAATGCCGTGTGGCGTGGTGATCGCGGAACCAGGGGAAGATACTTGCATGACACGAACGAGGATTGCGTTTGGGCGTGGGCTGCAAGAGGGTGAGAAAGTCATCACAATCGGTGGCCACGTTTTGCTTGTTCACCGATGACGGGAGAGGCTGGATTGCCTCTGGTGCCGAGACTTGGGGCGGAATGAAAATGCATTGGCATCGGGTTGCTTGCGATCGCGCGGCGGTTCGACTCAGACCCGCGCATGGATGCCCGTTGGCGGAACGAGAGCGGCCGGCGGCCCCGAATCAGTTACACTCGCCCCATGCGCGTCTCGCAGGGTCTCTTCACGATTGCTCTTATCCTTCTATCTCCATTTGTGGCGGCTGAAGATTGGTCCCGGTTCCGCGGCCCCAACGGCTCGGGCATCTCGACGTCCACGGGCTTCCCGGTCGAGTTCAACCAAACGAAGAATGCCGTGTGGCGCACCGCGATTCGCCCCGGCAAATCGTCGCCGGTTCTGACGCGGAAGCACATCTTCCTGACCGGCTTTGCCGACCAGACGCTCTACACGCAATGCTTCGACCGCGCCACGGGCAAGCTCCTCTGGGAACGCAGCGAACCGCTCGCGCGCACCGGCGGCGTGAACACGCTGAACCATCCCGCCGCGATCACGCCGGTGACCGACGGCGACAACGTCTACGTCTTTTTCAAGGACTTCGGCCTGCTCTCTTATAGCGCCACCGGAAAGCTTCGCTGGCGGGTCCCGCTCGGGCCGTTCACCAACGCCCAGGGCCTGGCCGCCGCGCCCATTCTCAGCGGCGGGCTGCTGATTCTCCAAATCGACCAACTGGAAAACTCCTACATCGCCGCCTACTCGGCCTCGAATGGCGAACTGCGTTGGAAGGCTTCGCGCGAAGAGTCCGAGAGTTGGGGAACTCCGCTCGTCTACCAGCGCCCGGGCAAGCCCGTGGAGATTGTCACCGTCGGCGCGAACCAGATCGGCGCCCACAATGCCGCCAGCGGTAAGCGCACCTTCACCTTCCCCGCCACCAGCCCCGCGATGGTCGCCAATCCCGTGCTCGACGGCGACACGCTCTACGCCTTCGGCTACGGGTTCCACACGCGCATCCCTTTTGCGCGCATGCTCGAGCGCAGCGACAAGAACAAAGACGGCGTCATCACGCCCGACGAATACAACGGCGTCAACGTGCTTGCCGCCGCCGGCCGATTCATGGGCAACGGCGACGGCACGGTTACCGAGGAGAAGTGGAGCCTGTGGAGCGATCACGTCGGCGCCAAAGGTCCCACTGGTCTGGTTGCCCTCGACCTGGCCGCCGCCTCGCCCACGGCCAGTCCCGTTGCGCTTTGGCGCTTCGAAAAGGGCTTTGAAAGCGTGATCCCCTCGCCGATCATCCACGACGGCGTGCTCTATACCGTCAAGAACGGCGGCATCCTGACGGCATTCGACGCCAAGACCGGTGAAGTGACCAAGACCGGCCGCATCCCCGGAGCGCTTGGCGGCTACTCCGCCTCGCCGGTGCTCGCCGAAGGGCGGCTCTACTTTTCCAGCGAGGAAGGCAAGGTCGCTGTCATCCGCGCGGGCCGCCAATGGGAGTTGGTGCAATTGAACGATCTGGGCGAAGAACTCTTCGCTACGCCGGCGCTCTCGGCGGGCCGGATCTTCATTCGCTCGGCCGAGGCGCTCTACTGTTTCGGGGCGCGGTAAACAGGCGCGGCGTCGTAATGCGGCGTTGTTCCGTCATCTATAATGGGCGGCGCATGAGACCCACCGGCCTGTCTCTCCTGATTGCTGTCTGCGCCTGTGCCGCGGATTCCACCGTCCAGTCCAACGTCGTTTACGGGATGTACTCCGGCACGGCGCTTTTGCTCGACGTTCACCGCCCCGCCAATCCGAACCGCTATGGCATCATTTTGATCTCGGGCAGCGGCTGGACGGCTCCGATGGCCTATTCGGCGCCGCCGTTAAAGTCGAACGACCAGTCGCTGCTGTACACGCGCCCGCTGGTGGCGGCCGGCTATACCGTATTCACGCTGAACCACCGCGCGCTGCCGCGCTACCAATATCCGGCGGCCGTGGACGACGTGCAACGCGCGGTTCGATTCGTTCGCCACAACGCCGCAAGGTTCGGCATCCGCCCGGAACGCATGGGAGCCGTGGGCGGGTCGTCCGGCGGGCATCTAGTGAGTATGTTGGGCACACTCGATGGCCAAGGCCGTGCCGACGACCCCGATCCGGTCGAGCGCGAGAGCGCGAAAGTGCAGTGCGTGATGGCGCGCGCCGCCCCGACGGATTTCCTGAAGATGAGCAATCCGTTCGTGGGGATGCGCGTGCCCGCCGGCGAGGGGGCGGAAGTGAAAAGCTCGATCGAGTACCGCACGAATGTGGAAGCGTCGCCCATTACGCACGTCTCCCCGGACGATCCGCCATTCCTTCTCCTGCATGGGGACAAGGATCCGACGGTTCCTTACGCGCAATCGGAAGGTTTCGAGAAGGCGCTCCAGGCGGCCGGAGTTCCGGTGAAGCTGGTTCGAGTGGAAGGCGGCGCCCACGGCCCATCGTTCCCCGGCGCCATCAATCCGCCCGACTACATGGGCGAGATGGTCGCGTGGTTCAACCGGTATCTGATGGCGCGGTAGGCGAGGCGCGTTCGCCCGCATACTCCGGATTCGGACCGGTAGCGTTCAATCTGGGGAGTCTTCCACTGTGGTTTGCGCCGGGGCGGCACAGGCTGGCATTCAGTGACAACGACAACGGCACGGACAACTCAACCGGAAGCCAGGGGATTTGCGGTCCCCGGATTCCGTTAGCGCGCCGCTGATCGCCGGTTCTCCGCGCGAATACCGGTTCCCGGATGGACTCCCTCGACGACCTCGTTCCGATCGACGATCAACGTGCCTCGCACGGTGACGTAGGGGATGCCGCCGGAGGGCAGATATGGCTTCTCGAAGGTCGCGCGATCCGTGACGGTATCGGGATTGAAGACCACCAGGTCGGCATCGGCACCCACGCGGATGCGTCCCTTGTTGCGCATGGCGGGCGCCATCGTCTCCAGCCGTTGGGCGGGCAGCAGCGACATCTTGCGGATCGCCTCGGGCAGTGACAGCGCTTTCCGTTCGCGGACATAGCGGCCCAGCACGCGGGCGAATGTTCCGGCGACGCGCGGGTGGCCCAGGCCGTTCTCGAGAATTCCGTCGCTTGCCACCATCACCAAGGGATGCGCCATGTTCTTTTCGACCATCTCTTCGGTGTTGCTGAAGGTCGCGACCAAGCCTCCTTGCTTGCGGTACTTTTCAAAGCTCTCAGCGGTGAGCCGTTCGCCGGTGGCGACCCAGAGCATGTCTTTATAGTCAATGCTGAGGCGTTCGCGGAAGTTGCCGTCGAAGATGGCGGTTTCGATGCGGGTCATGCCGGCGGTGTAGGGATAGGACTCGACTGTGATATCGAGCCCACGTTTGCGCGCTGCTTCGACAACGGCGATTGCCGGCCCGAAGTTGGTGGTGGAGGAAGCGCCCAGGTGAACGACGTGTACGGATGCGCCGGTGACGGCGGCGTAGGCGATGACTTCATGCAGCGAGGCGACGACGCCGGGGTCGCCGTGCGAGCCATAGCGCATGTGGACAAAGCCCGGCCGTTGCCAGTTGGCGGCGAGTTGGAACACATGCTGGAGTTCCTCCTGCATGGCGCGCGGCGTGTAGTTGAAGCCGAAGCCGATGCCAAGTGCGCCTTGCGAGAGTCCCTGTTCGACGAGATCGCGGATGGCCTTCTGCTCGCTTGCGGTTGCGGTTTTCGTGACCGCGTTATCCTTTGGCAGCCAGGTTCCGGTGTCGCGCATGACGATCATGCGCGAGCCGATGTGGCCGACGCTGGCTCCGAAGTTCACCAGCGACTTGCCTTCCCGCCCGGCATACCATGCGGCGACGGGACTGACGCCGATCTCGAGTTCGAGAGCGGTCGTGCAGCCGTCCCTGGCTTTGACCCGGTAGTTCTCGTCCGTCTGGCCATGTTGGTGGAGATCGATGAAGCCGGGAGAGACGACATGGCCGCGGGCATCCACTTCGCGTTTCGCTTTCAGGGGCGTCCGCGAGATGGCGGCGACGGTGGTTCCACGGATTCCGACGTGGCGGATGGCGTCGAGGCCGGATTCCGGATCGATGACGCGCCCGTGATTGATTGCGATGTCGTAGGTTTGGGCGGAAGCCACGCAGGCCAGGGCCAGGAGGAACAGTGATTTCATTCGAACTAGTAGTAGCAGATTGGTGATGGGGAGGCGCGGGATTGGGGCGGGTAGCGTGGGGTTGGGATGGGTTTAATGAAATGGCGGATTGTAAGGACAACGGGGCGGAAATCAAAACGGCCGCCCCACCCAGGGACGGCCGTTTTTCAATATGGTGCGGAGAACAGGACTTGAACCTGCACGAGATTGCTTCCGCTAGCACCTCAACCCAGTCATCACACACCGCTACACACGACTGCAACGGTTTACGGGCTGTCAACGTGTGTGATCGGGCCGCATCGAGCCGCATGAACGGCACAAGCACGACACAAAAAATAGCCCTACGCTAGTGCACACTGGTGTTCGCGTCTTCATTTTGCATCGGGTTTTTTCCAGCCGTTTGGAAAGTTGATCTGATAGCGGCTTTGGGGGTCGAAGATGACAAATCCGTCGAGGTTGCTTAACTCGGCGCTCACATGAGCGGCAATTGCTTTTCGTCGGTTGCGACGTTCTTCTATCGTATGCTCGGGACCGAAATCGTCTGTGAAGGGGTGGCGCAGGTGAATGGTGAACCGGATGCGTTGTCGAGCGGGAAGAAAGACTGGTTGCTCATCGAGGCTGATGGTTTCGTCCGTTGTGAGGCTGTTTTCACTCGCTAGCTTCGCACTGAGTTCGAGTTGGTCTCGCGGTGGAAGCCGATAGTCCAAGTCAGTGGTGTTTTCAAGCGTGTAGTAAAAGACGAATTGATTAGGTCTGACACCGTTTTCGCTCGGAGGACCGAGGTCAGTGTCTATCTTTTCAAATGTGGCGATCAGGGCTTTCGGGTCCCACGATCGCGGTCTTTCGGATCGGTCTTGATACCACAACCAACCAAGGAGGATAGTGGCGGCACCGATAGCGAATGCTATTCCGAAGCCAGCGCCCATAAGTAGGAATTTTTTCCACTGCGGCATCATTTCCCTCGTCGCTTTTGCAGGCTAGTGTTTTTTCTTTGGGGCTGGCTTCGCTGCTCTTTTCACGGCGCGTGCCGACTGTTTTTTTGGTGTCTTCTCGGCAGGGGCTTTTTTCGCTGCCTTTTTCATCGCGATGCCGCCCCGGTTCGGCGTCCGTATTCGTTCGAGTAGTGCGGTCCTCTTCGGGTCATATTTCAAGACATCGTCCGTCGTGACTCTGCTGATGAGTTGGCCCGCTGCCTTCTCAACTAGCGCCGCGTCTGCTGCGCTCAAGGCAGCGTTCTTCTTCCGTGCGAGCAAATCGCGCAGTCCACTTGTCACCACGTCTTTGACGGCGGCAAAGTCGAGCTGATTGAGCAACTGGGTTACGGTATCGTCCACAAGACCGTCCATCTTACACTGATCAGCGCACCGTATCGCAGGTGGCGGTATGCTCTTGTATCGATGCGGTGTTTCCTCAGTCACAATAAGGCGGACAAGCCACTTGCGCGAAAGATCGGTGTACAACTGATGCTCTCCGACATGGACGTGTGGTTTGACGAGTGGGAGGTCCAGGCAGGAGACTACGTGGACTGCTTTGAGCACGAGTTTGATGCCATACTAAATTTGGTTTCGAAGAAATACTGAGAGCATGTGACAATTGGGGGGGCAACATGACAGGGCTCCGCATTCCGCATAATTGTTTTGCGGATTATCGCGGCGCGCATCCGGGGGCTTTCAATCAGCTCGAAGAAAATAGGCTATGCCAAGGAATCGCGATGGCGATGCCGACAACCTGCTGAACCCTGTATTGGACTCCCTGCGCGAGTACATGCCGCCCGAAGAGTCCCTTCGGGCTGTGGGTTCGATCATGCTCTGCGTCAGCCCCGAAAAATGGATTCTGGACCCCGGATATGATCCGATTCGAGAAGCGTGGGCAGCATCGATATTTGCATGGGGCCTTCAGCAGCAGGGGCGTACGATAGAGACGCGCCTGCAGGACAGGCGTAAACAGTTTCCAGATTTCTTGCTAAAGTACAACGATTCAGAACATGAGTTTGAGATCGTCGAGGCCATGCACCCCCAACGCCGAAGGGACGAGGAGTATCGCGGCAACACCGTGCCACCCGAGAACAGAAGAGTTGTTATGTCGGCGCCTGACGACGCGGTTGCATCTATCGTGCGGAGTATAGAGTTGAAGGCTAGGAAAAGTTACGCTTGCAAGCCCAATTTGCTCGTCGTCCTCAATCTCTCGGTATCAGGCGTGGAGGTCGAGAATGCAGTTTCTCAATGCGGAGCACTCACCGCATTTCGATCGGTATGGCTGCTGGCCGGTCGGCCTTCGATCGACCGCCATTGTATCCTGAAGTTGGCTGACACTGGCTACTTTTTGGAATCACTTCTCGAACCAATGTGGTTCTCTTGAGGTTCTGAAGATGCCAGCCTGCCTGGGGCTATTCCTCGCCGTCTTCGTGGAACTGCTCGTTCACCCACGCGCCGATCGATTCGACCAGGCCGTCGCCTGAATCTCCCAACTTTTCGATACGTTTTTCCATGATCTCCGGCGATCGGGTGTCCGAAACATGATCCGGCAGGCACCCCCCAAGCCGTAGCCATGCGGATCTGCGGCCACAAAACTCGGTCCGTATTCGACCGCTACAACCTCCTCAGCGAACGTGACATGGTCGATCCCGCAAGAAAGGTTCAGGCCCACCAAAATGCCGAGATTCAGCGCATCAAGGACCACAGCGCTGGAAAAAAGAACGGCCGCCCCTTTCAGGACGGCCGCCTACAGCATGGTGCGGAGAACAGGACTTGAACCTGCACGAGATTGCTCCCGCTAGCACCTCAAGCTAGTGCGTCTGCCAATTCCGCCATCTCCGCAAACTTGTCAAAACTTACTTCTTCTTCGGCTCGGCCGCTTTGCCCGCGTCGCCTTTGGTTTCGGCGCCCGGCTTCGGCGGTTCCACGGGAAGCGGGACCGTCACGCCTTTGCCGCTGCCTTCGGGCGTGACCGTGACGCTCGGCTTGCCTTCGTTCGGATTCTTCGGCGTCGGCAGGCTCTCGACGGGCTTGTCGAGAATGGTCGAAACCGAACCCGTATTCCGCGAGGCCATTACCGAAAGCGAAAGCGACGTCAACATAAAGAGCCCCGCGGCGATGGTGGTCGCCTTGGAAAGCACCGTGGCCGCGCCGCGCGGACCGAACGCCGTCTGCGAACCCATGCCGCCGAACGCGCCGGCCAGATCGGCCGCCTTGCCGCTCTGCAGCAACACCACGATGATCAGGAACAGACACACAATCACGTGGACGATCGTCAATAAAATGATCATGGAAAACCTACCAGCCGCCTCGGCGCGCACAGCGGATACCCGCCCGCACTCCAGGGCAACCTTCCCATTATAGGGCCGCCGCCTCCTGCTGGCAATCTCACCTTTCAGCCGCCTTCCCGCACACGCGTAAATCCAAGAAAAAGCGGACCCACCCCGAGTATCCCCAGCAGCCCCAGCGTCCCGGTCCCGGCCCGGCTCAACACCTCGAACCGTGCATGCTCGCCCGGCGCGAGGTCGACTTCCAGGTTCTTCCAGAACAGGGTATTGTGCGCCTTCAACTTGTGCGGACCCGGCGCAACGTCCAGGCTCACGGTCTTGCCGAACATGAGGGTGCCCGCATGTTCGCCATCCACGCTGACCACAATCTGCCGGTCTCGCACGTCGTCGGGATGCATGCGCTCAATCGTTATCCTCGCCGGCTGCACGTTCACATCTTCATCATACCGGCTCGCGGCGGGCGCCTTTGGTACCATCGACCGGAATGCGTACGTTGATCGGAATCCACGCCGTCGCCGAGGCCCTGAAAGCCGGACGCCCGCTTGACCGCGTCCACGTCGCCAAAGGCGCGGGCGGGCACCGCGTGCAGGACATTCTTGCCGCCTGCCGCGCGGCCCGCGTGCCGGTGCGGTGGGAAGAGCGCGCCACGCTCGACCGCATGTCCGAAGGAGGCGTGCACCAGGGCGTTGTGGCCATCGGTGCCGAATCCGACACTCGCGACCTGGCCGACGTGATGCCCGGCGCCGACATGCTCGTCGTGCTCGATGGCATCGAAGACCCGCACAACCTCGGCGCGGTCGCCCGCTCCGCACACGCCGCCGGAGCCGACGCGCTCGTGATCCCCGAACGCCGCGCCGCCGGCCTGACCCCTTCGGCCGCCAAAGCCGCCGCCGGGGCGCTTGAATACCTGCCCGTGGCCCGCGTCGGCAACCTCAACCGCGCCCTCGAACAGATGAAAGAGGCCGGTTTCTGGATTTATGGTCTCGACGAACGCGGCGAGCAGAGCTACGACGAAATCGTCTACACGCCCCCCAGCGTTCTCGTGGTTGGCGCCGAAGGCAAGGGCCTGCACGAACAGGTGCGCAAGCATTGCGACTTCCTTGTCCGCATCCCGCTGGCCGGGCATCTCAGCTCGCTCAACGTCTCGGTCGCCGCCGGAATCGCGCTGTTCGAATGGAAACGCAGACGCACGAGCTAGAATCAATCTCATGCGCGTCCTCGCTTCGCTGTTGGTGGTTGGCGGCTTGCTTTGCGCCCGTGAGCCGGTTCGCTTCCGCCATGGCATGGTCGTTGCACAGGAACAGAACGCGGCCGACGTAGGCGCGGCGGTCTTGAAAAACGGCGGCAATGCAATGGACGCGGCGGTCGCCGTGGCACTCGCGCTTGCCTTGACGCACCCTACCGCGGGCAACCTCGGTGGGGGCGGCTTCCTTCTTCTGCGCACCGCCAAGGGCGAAGCCACGTTCATCGACTTCCGCGAAAAAGCCCCGCTTGCCGCCACGCACGACATGTACCTCGGCGCCGACGGCAAGCCCACGCGCGACTCCATCGAAGGCTGGCGCGCCGCCGGTGTTCCCGGCACCGTGCGCGGCCTCGAACTCGCGCATAAGAAATTCGGCACGCGCGATTGGGCGTCGCTCGCCGCCCCCGCCGTGAAGCTCGCCGCCGATGGTTACGAGGTCAGCTATGGCCAGTCGCGCAGCATGAGCAATTCGAAGCTGCTCGCCAAGTTTCCCGAATCGCGCCGCATCTTCCAGCGCGACGGCGTCTTCATCGAACCCGGCGAACGCCTCTATCAACCCGAACTTGCCGCCACGCTCCGGCGCATCGCCGCCGGCGGCGCCAAAGGATTCTATGAAGGCGAAACCGCCCGCATTCTCGCCGAGGAGATGCGCAAGAACGGCGGTCTTATCACCGAAGAGGACCTGCGCCAATACCAGGCGATTGAGCGTAAGCCCCTCCAACGCACTTACAAAGGTTTCGACATCATCACCGCCCCGCCGCCCAGCTCCGGCGGTCTGGGCTTGCTTCAGATGCTCGCGGTGCTCGATGGCACCGGCTATGAAAAGACGGGCTTCGAATCCGCCCAAACGATCCACTGGCTCGCCGAGACCATGCGCCGCTACTATGCCGACCGCAGCGAGTTCATGGGCGATCCCGACTACTTCAAAGTGCCTTCCAAGGGCCTGCTCGACGCGCGCTACATCGAAAAGCTGCGCGCTTCGATTGATCCCGCCAAAGCCTCCACCAGCGCCGAAGTGAAAGCCGGCACGCCGCGCGACTACGAAAGCACCGAAACCACGCACTTCTCCATCGTCGACGCCGAAGGCAACGCCGTGGCGCTCACCTACACCATCAACGGCAGCTACGGCTGCGGCGTTACGGTCCCCGGCCTTGGCTTCCTGCTCAACAACGAAATGGACGACTTCGCGGCCAAGCCGGGCGAGCCGAATATGTTCGGGCTTGTGCAGGGCGAATCGAACGCCGTCGCCCCCAGCAAGCGCCCGCTTTCTTCGATGACGCCCACGATCATCGTCCGCGAGGGCAAGCCCTATCTCGTTGTGGGGGCGCCCGGCGGTTCGCGCATCATTACCGGCGTCACCCAGGTGATCCTCAACGTGCTCGATTTCGGTATGAACGTGCAGGACGCCATCGACGCCCCGCGCCTCCATCATCAATGGATGCCCGACAAGCTCATGCTCGAAAAAGGATTCTCACCCGATACCATCGCTTTGCTCCAGGCGCGTGGCCACACCGTCGAGGAGATCAGCGGCGTTGCCGTTGTGGAAGCGATTCGCGTCAACGGCGAGTGGCTCGAAGGCGGCACCGACGGCCGCGGCCGCGGCAAAGTGGCGGGCTACTAAACAAATGATTCCCGCTCTGTCCACCCATCTTTTCGTGCAGCACCGCCTCACGAACGTGACGTTAGAAAAGATCCACTCCGCCGGATTCCAGCGCGTGGAAATCTTCTGCGCCCGGCAGCACATGGACTACCGCAACCCGGCGCAAGTGGGCGAGCTGCGCCACTGGTTCCGCGACTCTCCGCTGAAACTCCATTCGCTCCACATGCCGATGTACACCGACGAAGTCTGGGGACGCACCGGACCGAACGCCGTCGTCAACATCGCCGAAACCGACAAGTACAAACGCATTGCCGGCGTCGACGAAATCAAGCGCGCCCTCGAAGTGGCCGAACAGATTCCCTGCACTTTCGCCATTCAACACATCGGCGTGGGCAACGAGGAGTTCGACGACCGTAAACTCGAAGCCGC
Source organism: uncultured Solibacteraceae bacterium (assembly GCA_964449665.1). Lineage (GTDB taxonomy): Bacteria > Acidobacteriota > Terriglobia > Bryobacterales > Bryobacteraceae > JAFLBB01. The sequence continues at coordinate 99 of CAYUZM010000059.1, read as the reverse complement.
CTTCAGCTCCATGGAAGAGCTGAACCTCTTCGCCCGTTCGCGCGGCGTCGAGGTGCTGCTCGCAAACATCCCCAACAAGCTCTCCAGCGCCGAACGCCT
>CAYUZM010000058.1:0-13973 GCA_964449665.1 uncultured Solibacteraceae bacterium | reverse complement strand
AGTTACGCAAGTGGCGAAGTAGGTGGAGGACAGGAACTCGGGACTGACGGCGAAATGGCCCTCTTTACGCGCCTTTTCGAGGCGCTTGGGAGTTGGTTGTTCGGTTTTATCGGAGGAGTCCGCCATGAGGGCCTACATACGGGCGAGGACAGCGAGGGCAGAGTTCATGACGCGCACCATAATTTCGGGCCAGAGCGAGAGGCCGAAAGCGAGCATCCACATGGCGCCTAGGATCTTGAGGGGGAAGGAGAGGGTGATCATCTGGAGCTGGGCCTGGAACTTCGAGCCAAGGGCAAGCAGAAGGTCGATGACGATGAGGAGGACAACGATGGGGAGGGCGAGACGCGCGCCGGCGGTCCAGGCCTGGCCGAGAATATGGCCGAGTGCGCGCGCGCCCATGGTCATGTCGGGCCAATGCGGGGTTTCGAGGGCGCGGCTGAGGTGGAGGAGGATGGGGCGGTCCATGCCCGTTGTGACGATGACGAGCGAGGCCAGGAGGCCCCCTAAGACGTCGAGGACGCCGCTGTCAGCCTGCGTGTTGGGATCGATCGTCGAAACATAGCCGAATCCGGCATTGAGGCCGACCAGGCGCGAGGCCACGACGAAGACTTCCATGACGATGCCGAGCATGACGGCGAGCGAGACGGTGACGGCAAGGCCAAGAAGGGCTTCCGCAGCCATGGCACTCGCAAGGCGTCCGGGATCGGCGTTGAAAGGAACGAAAGGGCGGTTACCGTGCGCGGGCATGAGGAGCACGGCGAGAAGCATGCTGAGGGCGATTTTGACCTGCACCGGCGCGGCCCGGACATAGGGGATCGGCACCATGAAGAGGAACGCGGCCAAACGCATAGTGAGTTGCAGCATGCCGAACGCCATGAGCCAGAACTCGTTCAAGGACATCAGGGCGGACTCACCGGGCCAGTTGCGGAATGCTCGTGAAAATCCGCGTGGTGTAGTCGACCAGGCGTGAGGTCATCCAACCCGCGCTGAGGAGGATGAGCACGAGGATTCCGGCCAGGCGCGGGACAGTGCCGACGGCGGGGTCCTGAATGCTGGTGAGAATCTGTACGAGGCTGACCACGATGCCGATGAGGAAGCCTCCGGCGAGCAGTGGCAGACAGACCCAGGCGGCGGTCGTAATGGCTCCGGCGATGAGTTCGACGGCTTGTTGGGCGTTCATGTTGGGTTATCCTCCTGGGCCGAAACTTTTCACGAGTGAGCCGATGACGAGGTTCCAGCCATCGACGAGAACGAAGAGCAGGATTTTGAAGGGCGCCGAGATCATCGCGGGCGGCAGTTGGACCATGCCGAGGGCAAGGGTGACCGAGGCGATGACGAGGTCGATGACAAGGAAGGGCAGGAAGAGCGCGGCACCGATTTGGAACGAGGTGCGGAGTTCGCTCAGAACGTAAGCGGGGACGAGCGTGTCGAGTTCAATTTCGCCGGCGTTGCGGGGGCGCGCTTTGTGGCCGAGCTCGAGCATGAGGGCGAGGTCTTTTTCGCGGGCAAAGCGCAGCAGATGGCGGTGGATAACGGGGCGCGCTTTTTCCCAGGCCTGTGCGCCGGAGATCCGGCCGCGGTCGTGTGGGAGCCAGGCTTCGTCGTAGATCTTCGAGACGGCCGGGCGCATGATGCCGAAGGTGAGGAACAGTGCGAGTCCAACGAGGACTTGGTTCGAGGGGGCGGTTTGCGTTCCTAAGGCCTGGCGGAGGAAGTGGAGCACGATGACGATACGCAGGAAAGGTGTAACGCACATGACGACGGCGGGCAACAGTGCCGCCGCCGACAGCAACAGGACAATGCGCAAAGGCGTGATGAGATTTTGCCAGTCCATCGTAAAGGCTCTAGCGGCGAGCGCCGAAGGCGGTGGCCGCTTGGGTAGAGGAGGCGGAATTGATTGAAGTGGCGCTGGCGGCTGCTTTGGCTGCGGCCACGGAAAAGGCGTTGGAGACGGCCTGGCGGTCAGGTTCGGTGCGGCGGTCCAGAACTTGCGTGCCCTTGGGCGAGCAGGAGAGCAGGAGCACGCCGTCGTTGGTTTCGACGAGGTGGAGGCTGTGTTGGGGCGAGAGCTGCGCACGTGCAACCACCCGCAAATGGTGGCTACCGCCGGAAGCCGGGCGGCGGAGTGGAAGTCCGGGCCGCCAGCCCTGCTGTACGGCCACGAGCAGGCGCGCGGCAAGGGGCAGTGCGACCAGAGAGGCTGCGGCGAGAATGAGGAGCGTCGTGTCCATAAGGTTCAACGTGGGGGCGAGAGGTGGTGAGTGCGGGCTCGTGGCGCGTGTTGGGGCGGCCGCCGGGTTCGCGATTACGTGTCTTCGTGGAAGTCGGTGATGCGGACTCCCATGTTTTCCTCCAGAATGACGATTTCGCCGAAGCCAACCAGCGCGCCGCCGACGCGGATGTCGATGTTTTCACCGGCCGAACGTGACATTTTGATCACGGTTCCGTTTTCCATCGACAGTAGCTCGGCGACGCTCATAATTTTGCGATCCAGCTCCACTTCGACCGGCACGCACACGTCGGCCATGGACGCGATGATCTGAAGAGGAGATTCGTCTTCCATTCCCGTTGGCCTCTGGGCAGCGGTTACCGTTTCAGGCTGATGGTCTCCTGGCTCATCTCATCGACCGTGGTGACGACGCGGGCATTCGCTTGATACCCGCGCTGCAGCACGATTAGATTCGTAAACTCTCGTGCGATATCGACGGTGGAATTCTCAACCGCACCGCCGAGAATCGAACCGCGGCCGCCGGTTCCGGGAAGTCCGATGGCGGGCAGAGCGGAGCGCGCGCTCAATCCAAACGCGTTATCGCCGACGGCGATGAGCGATTCGGGATTGCGAATGGAGGCCATGGCCAACTGCGCCACGCTCAACTGCTGGCCGTTGGAGTACTGGGCGAGGACAAAGCCGCCGCTGGCGATGCCGACGCGGACAAGTTGCGCCGCAGGTGAACCGTTTTGCTGGTTGGCGTTCACCGAGGAGGCCTGGGTGAACTGCGTGATGCGCGGCACTGCGCCTTCGTATAGCTGCCAGTCGAGCGTCATGTCGGAGGCGCCGTTGTTCAAACCCGTAACGACGATCTGGGGCATGGGGCCGGCCACGGGCGGGTCGATCATTTTGCCCAGCGAATCGAATGTGATTTGGCCGGTAACGGGCGTGACGGGCGTGGAGACATCACCGTCGGGGAACGAGATGGAGTAATCCCAGACATTGGCGGTGGTGGTCTTGGTGTAATCGACCTTCAGAATGTGAGCCGATCCGAGCGAGTCGAAGACTTCAATGGAGGTGGAGAAGGTGTCGGCGGGCGGGCCCGCCGAGGAGGCGGCGTTGAGGTTGAGGTCGAAGGAGAATTCAGTGCTGGCTACCGGTTCTTTCAACGTTCCCACCGGGATGACGATGTCGCCGATGGGGCCATTGGTGGACAGTGTGCCTCCGGAGCCCATCCATCCTTGCACTTTCTGCCCGGTAGCGGTCATGAGATTGCCCGATTTGTCGACCAGGAGGTTGCCGCCGCGGGTGTAGATATTGCCGTTGGTAATGGTGTCCTTAACCACCAGGAATCCGTCGCCCTGAATGGCGACGTCGAGGTCTCCGGAACTGGTCTTGATGGCGCCTTGCGAGAACTGGCGTAGAGTGATCGGGCGGCCGACGCCGAAGCCGACCTGCGTTTCGCCGAGGCCCGCGCCAAGGGATTGTGTGACCAGATCGTGAAAGCTCACGACGTTGGCCTTGAAGCCGGGCGTATTCAAGTTCGCCAGGTTGTTGCCCACGACATCAACAGCGGTCGCGTGCGCGCTGAGCGCAGAGAGGGCCGTGGAAAAGGATGTAAACATGTCGTTCTCAACTTTCGTTCAAATGCGTTCGTTGTCTTGGCCCCGTCGTTTAGGCGGCTGCTGTCTCCGCAGATTCGCTTGTTTCTGCGGAGGGGGCGGCCTGCACCTCAACGCCTTCCCGAATCATGATCAATTGTTCGAGCATGCTGTATTGGGTGAGCTGGCCAAGGAACTGTGTGGGGTCTTGCGGGTCCAGGGGGTTTTGATTCTGAATCTGGGCCACGAGCAGTTTCAGGAACATTTGTTTGGAGTCCTGGGCCTCATCGACAGAATTCATCCCGCCCATCTGTTTGGTTTCCTCCGTGCCGGGGAATTCGTATTTTGTGGGCGTGCCACCTACGGTCATTGTTTGCCTCCTTGATTGAGATAACTGGCGAATTCTTCATCAGTGGCTTCGGGATCGGGCTGCCGTTCACCACGGCCATAGCCCCGCTGGCCTTGCCGTTGGCCGCCGCTGTCTTCGCGCGACGGCGAGGAGTCACGGGAGCCGGACTCGTGCTGGCTACCTAAGCGGGCGTCCGGGGATTGGACGTCGGCGATGGATTCGGTGCTACGCCGCAGGCCTTCCCAGCTGTCATTCGTGGAAACGCGCTGTGCCTCTTCGAGCCGCTGTCGCAGTTCCGGCGCGCCCTGCTGGAGGGCGTGCTGTGTGCGCTCGTCACCGGCTTGAAGGCGAACCTGGACACCATCGCCGGTGGCTTGTACAACGGCGCGAACATCTTCGCCATGAGGTCCGGCGACGGAGATGGAGACCGAGCGCGCCGAACTGGCGGGCGTGGAGGGTTCAACGTTGGTTCTCGCGACAGGGGGGGTGGGAGCGGGCGTTTCGGACCTGGGGTTGAGGGGTTCGGCGAAGTCGCGCAAGGGCGGGACGACCGTACGCGGAGAGATCTCAGCCGTTTCGGCGGCAGCGGGACGCTGCTCCACGTGGATTCCGGTGAGCACCCGGTCGGTGCGCTCGTCTTTGCGCGGAGTGTCTTTGCTGGAAATGCCGCCGTGGCTTTGTTTGGTAAAGGGGGCCAGCGGCGCGGGTTCACGATCGGGAGTGTTACCCTCGCGGGGGCGTTCGTCATGGCCGCTTTCCCCTTGCGTGGATGGCCCGGGCACGGTAGTGGCAGGCGAGGGGATTTCCAGGGAATTGCGAGGAGCCGGCGGCGGCGCTTCCGGTTCAATTGACGCCGTGTGCAGTTGAGGCGTGGGGGTGGGGATGGAATCGAGTGCTTGGGCGCCTTCAACTGGAATTTCCGGTGAATGGAGCGCGGCAGCTTCGGTGCTGTGCTTTACCGGTGGAACGTCTGGCGCTGGAAGCCGGGGCCCAGGCGCGGAAATTTCGTGGGAGGCGGACTGTTTCATTTGGGCCAGCTGCGAAATTCCAATAGGGGGCGTCTCAGAGTTGGAGACGGCAACCGACGATTCGGGACGTGTCTCGGGAGTTTCTTCGACTAGGTTGTCTGTGGCGAACTCTTGGGCGGACGCATCGGCGTGCGCGGTTGCGGAAGTGGGTTCGTTCGCGGCAACGGACGGGCTCGCGGGCGTGGGAGCCGGAGGAGTTGTCCGTGCATCGGCGATCGGGATCGCGGGCAGTGAAGTGACGGGCTCGGCGCTGAGCGCGGGCATGCGCGAGGTGACTGAAGGGGATTCGGAGGCAGGCTCGGGCGCTTCGGAGGCAGCGTCGCGAACTTGCATGTCGGTATAGAAGTAATGCACCGGGAAAATCAGACGCAGGGTCTCGGGCGCGACGGTCTCGGAGGCAGCCTTATGAGAAGGAGCGGGCTCGTCGCTTTCCGGCCCGCCGGAGGCAGGCTCTTCGGCTTCGGCCGGCACGGCCGCGCTGGCGTCTTTGAAGACCGCGAAGAAGGCTAACTCATCTGCCACGGGTTCGTTCTGTATGGCGAGATCGCCGGAGGTAGGGAGAGCAGAAGTGGGGAATGTAAAAACGAGCGGCGGCGACGTCGCTGGGCCCTCCCCGTGTCCGGAGTTATCAGGCACGGTTGAAGCGAAGAGTTCGATTGGTGAGCTACCCGCGCTTGCGGCCGCGTCGAAATTCACGCTTGGAGCAAAGCAATCGCTAGTCCAAAGGACGGGCGAGCAGAATGAACCAGTTAGCTCCGCGGTCCGCGGCAACATTTCGCCACGTGCTTCAAATCGGCAAATCCGTGCCGTTATGGGACGGGGCATGGCGAGTACGAAGGCGCGCGAAAGCCCCTAAAACGAGGGGATTCGCGAGTACCCAACGATTGGCACGCTTCTTGCAATATCTCCGCCGGAGGTGTCATGGACGGACTGATGACGGCGGCGGCAAGCGGGATGCGGGCGCGCATGGAGTCGCTCGACCTGCTGGCAAACAACATTGCCAACCAGGCCACCGCCGGGTTCAAGGCCGACCGCGAAGCCTACACTCTCTATAGCGCGACCGACGTGGTGGATCCGGCGTTACAGGGAGACCCGCTGGAATCGCCGTTAATTCAGGCTAACTGGACCGATTTCTCACCGGGCATATTGCAGGCCACGGGCGATCAGACGCACCTGGCGTTGGATGGTCCCGGTTACTTTCGCGTGCGCGGTCCGGCGAGCGAGTTGTTGACGCGGTCGGGCGCGTTCCGTATCAATTCAGATTCCACTCTGGTCACCGCCGACGGTTATGCGGTGTTGTCGGCCGAGGGGCAACCGATTCAATTGCGTCCGGATGTGCCATTCGCGATCTCGCGCGATGGCGTGATCACGCAGCGCGGCGCGGCGGTGGGCACGTTGCAGATTCAAGAAGTGAGCGATACGGCGGCGCTCAAGAAACACCATGGCACCTACTTTCAATTGAACCGCGCCGATGCGGCGCAGGCGGCTACAAAAACGGGCGTGTTGCAAGGGCACCTTGAGGGCGCAAACGTCGCCGGGCCCGAGAGTTCGGTACGGCTGATCGAAGTATTGCGGCAGTTTGAAACGCTGCAGAAGGCCATTCAGATCAGCGCCGAGATGGGACGCCGCGCCGATGAGGTGGCCCGCGTGGGGAGCTAGCAGGAGTCGCCAGGAAATCGGAAAAGGAAAGAACGAATGATTCGAGCACTCTTTAGCGCCGGCAGCGGCATGAATGCCCAGCAAATGAACGTCGACAACATTGCGCACAATTTGGCCAATGCGAATACGGTCGGCTTCAAGATGCGGCGGACACAGTTTCAGGACCTGCTGTACCAGAGTCTGGTGCAGCCGGGGGCCGCGGCCGGAACCCAGACGGTGGTGCCGACGGGGCTACAGTTGGGTCTGGGGACACGGCCGTCCTCGAACGAGATTATCTTTACGCAGGGCAGCTGTCAGGCGACCGAGAACCCGCTCGACGTGGTGATTCAAGGCCGGGGCTTCTTTCAGGTGCGAAGGCCGACGGGCGAAATCGCGTACTCGCGCGCGGGAAACTTTCACCTGGACCGGGATGGCATCATGGTCACGCCGGACGGGGATCCGCTGGAGCCGCAAATCACGCTTCCGCCGGAGGCGCAAGCGGTGTCGATCGCGCCGGATGGTTCGGTAAGCTACGTGCTGCCCGGCCAGGCGGCGGCCCAATTGGCCGGCCAGATTCAGTTGGCGAACTTCACGAATCCAGCGGGTCTGAACAGCCTCGGGCGCAACCTCTTCGCTCCAACCGATGCCAGCGGCGAACCGACGGTGGGTAATCCAGGCGGTCAGGAGGGGCTGGGGAGTTTGCAGCAGGGATACGTCGAAGCTTCAAACGTGAGCGTGGTTGAAGAGTTCATCAACCTCATCATGAGCCAGCGCGCATACGAAGCGAACAGCAAGGTCGTCAAGGCAGCCGATGAAATGTATCAGCAGGTCAATAATCTCACCCGGTAGCGTCGCGGCATGGCTGATGCTCTGCACGCAGGCCGCGGCCGCGCCGCCGGCTTGCCTGGTTGTAGCCGGCGACCGCATTTTGCTCGGCGATCTCGCCGCGGCATTGCCCACCCAGGCGGTAACCGATAGGGAACGCGTGGTGGGCTTTGCTCCGCGGCCCGGCGTGCGCCGGACATTGCTGTTCCGCGAATGGGCAGGAGGCACGCGTGCGCCATTGCCAGATGAACCCGGCGAGATCTGCGTAGAACGAGTGGCGCGCACCCTACGTCGAGACGAGTTGACGAGCGCACTCGAAGCAGCGTTCGCCGGCGCGGGGAACACGCTCACCGTTGAGGTCGAAGATTTCCCGAAGGGCGCCGTGCCCGTTGGGCAACTGGTCTTCCCATCCCCAAACATGCGGCTGGCGCGGCCTGACCCGCAAAGTGGTCTGGTGCAGTTGATCGGATACGTGGAATTTGGCGAAGGTGCGTTGCGCGCTCAGCGCTTCCCCATCTGGGTGCGCGCGCGAATCGAAGCCGAATCGACGCAAGTAGAACTGACGTGCGCATTGGCGCCAGGCGAGGAAATGAACCCAACGTGCGCGCGGGAGAAAGTTGTGCGCGCATATCCGTTCTCGCAGGGAGCGAGGGCAGATGCAAGTTTCAGGACAGAGACGGGTTCCGTCGCCGCGCTGCAAGGACGCTCTGCGCGCCGCAGGCTGCCGCCTGGCACGATATTGACCGAGGCGATGTTCTCTCCGAGGCAGGATGTGAAACCGCGGCAGGAGATCAATTTGCAGGTGCGGTGCGGACAGGCGCATGTCCGGTTGAAAGCTACCAGCGAAGGCGGAGCGGCAACGGGCGAAATGGTAACAGTCCGGATTGCCGATTCGAACCGGCGGCTGCGTGTACGCGTGATTGCGCCAGGTTCGGCCGAGTTGCTGGTGCCGGCGGCGCCGGCCGCGGGCCCACAGCAAGAAGTCAAAGGAAGCTAGATGATCGATCCCAAACGAGTACTCGGTGTCCTGAAATGGCAACTGGTGTTGTGGCTGTGGCAATGCCTATCGCCCCAGGCCTGCACGTCGGCCGAGGTAAAAACGCGTTCTCCCTTGGAGCAGTACATCGAAGAAGCGCTGCGGCAGGAGCAGACTCCCGCGCAGAGCGCGGGCTCGCTCTACGCCGCGGGTGGGCGCTTGGGCGACCTGGCTCGCGATCCCCGTTCCACGCAATTGAATGACCTTGTGACAATCGTCGTGAACGAAAGCGCCTCGGCGGTGGCGACCGGTGCGAGTTCGTCTGATCGCAAGTCATCTGCCTCAAACTCGATTACCGCGGCGCTCGGCACGGCGCGCGTGGGCCCCCTGGCCAACCTCGCCAATCTGAGCGGACAGACACAGCTACAGGGGCAGGGGCAAACCTCCCGTTCAACCCAGTTGACGACGACGATGTCGGCGCGAGTGGCCCAGGTATTGCCCAACGGCTATCTCGTGCTCGAAGGGACGAAGGAAGTGATCGTGAACTCGGAGCGCCAGGTGGTGACCGTCCGCGGCGTCGCGCGCGTGATGGATCTGTCGTCGTCCAACCAGATTCGATCCGACCGGCTGGCGAATCTCGAGGTGAAGGTGCAGGGCAAAGGGTTGGTAGGCGACGCGATCCGGCGGCCCAATTTTCTCTACCGCCTGCTGCTGGGAATTCTGCCTTTCTGACGCCGCGAAGGGACCAACACTACTTTGAGACGAATGACCTATCTTATTTGCGCCGGACTGCTGCTCGCTCTCGCGCCGTCCCTGGCGGTGGAAGCCACCCCCTTGCGGAAGCTGTCCCGATTGAAGGAGATCATCGCGCTGGAAGGTGTTCGCGACAACCAGCTGATTGGATACGGGCTGGTAGTTGGCCTAGCTGGCACGGGCGACAAGCGGCAAACAGTCTTTTCCGCACAGTCGTTGAGCAACTTGCTGGAACGCATGGGCGTCACTGTGGCGGCGACGGCACTGCAGGCTAAAAATACCGCCGCCGTGATGGTAACTGCGACGCTTCCTCCGTTCGCGCAGCCGGGCGTGCGCGTCGATGTGACGGTGGGAGCGATGGGCGACTCAACGAACCTGCAGGGCGGTCTTCTCCTGCTGACGCCGTTGAAGGCTGCCAATGGGCAGGTTTTCGCGGTGGCGCAAGGTCCGGTGGTAACGGGCGGCTTCGTCGCCTCGGGCGGAGGCGGAGGAACGACTCAAACGGTGAATCATCCGACAACCGGCCGCGTGCCAAGTGGAGGCATTGTCGAAGCGGCGCCGCCGTCGGTAATGAATGGCGGTGAGCTACGGCTGCAACTCAAGCACAGCGACTTCACCAACGCCACGCGCGTGAGCACGCTCATCAACCGTACATTCGCCGAACCTGGGCGGCCTCTCTCGAAGCCTTTGAATTCTGGGTTGATTGTCGTAACCGTGCCGCCGGAATTTACGGAACGGCCGGTGGAATTCTACTCGATGATCGAGAACCTCTCATTGGAAATCGACCGCATGGCAAAAATTGTGGTCAACGAGCGCACGGGCACAATCGTCATGGGCAAGGAAGTTCGAATCTCGCCGGTTTCGATTCTGCAGGGGAATCTGACAGTCGAGGTGGAAACCAGTTTCGACGTGTCGCAGCCTGCCCCCCTATCGTCGGGCGAGACGACAGTGGTGCCCAGAGTGGGCGTCGGGGTCAAAGAAGAAAAAGCGCGCAACATCAACCTGAAAGAAGGCGCCTCGGTGGAAGACCTTGTTCGCGCGTTGATGGCGATCGGGTCCACTCCTCGCGACATCATTGCGATTCTGCAAAATCTGCAGGCGGCTGGCGCGCTCAATGCCGAACTGGAAGTGATCTAGGAGGCCAGGATGGATCTGCGAATTGGACCAGTTGCAACACCCAACCGCACTGAGCGCAGCGAGGCTGCGGTGAAGCCATCGAAAGAAAACAAGCGACTCGACCAAGCGGCGACGGATTTTGAAGGTCTACTCGTCTCGCAGATGCTACGCCATGCCCGCCAGGCAGGCGATGGTGGCTGGATGGGGACGGGCGAGGACAAATCGAGCGGCACGATGATGGAGATGGCTGAGGACTCGCTGGCCCGCTTGATGGCGAGCCAAGGCTGTTTGGGCCTTGCGGCGATGATGAAACAAGGCGTCATGAACGAGGCGGCTCCGAAGGCAACCGTCCCGAACGAGGGCGATGGCACGGGCGTGCCGGCGACGTAAAGGTGTATTACTGGACAGATGAAATTCGCCGCCTCATTGCTGTTTGCGCTCGGCCTTGTATCCGCCTCACCACCGCCGGGAGTAAAGTGGATCGCTCATCGTGGCGGCGTGGTGGACGCGCGGTATTCGGAAAATAGCCCGGCGTCTCTTGAGGCCGCGGTCGCACACGGGTATTGGATGATCGAATCCGATATTCGAGAGACTAAGGACGGGACAGCGATCGCGCAACACGATCCGGACTTTCAACGTTTCTATGGAGACCCTCGCACGGTAGGGGCAATGACGCTCGGCGAGATCCGGAAGTTGCGTGCGGCGCCGGGTGGAACGCCTCCGATGACCTTTCGCGAGTTGGCCGATGCCTGCAAGGGCCGGCTACGCATCATGCTCGACGTGAAGGAGCCCGAACATGGGCCGGCGTTCTATGGCGAGATCGAAAGGGAGTTGCGGCGGGCGGGGTTGCTGGAATCGACGTACGTGATCGGGCTCGATTCGGCGAAGAGGCATCTGCGCGGGAAGGCGCGAGTGTCGGTGAACAGCGCGCAACTGAAAGATGCGGTGGCGCGCGGCGAAGGAGTGGGCAAGCTGTACTTCCTGTTTGAGTGGGGCAAGACGTTGACGCGCGAGCAGGTGGAGTTTGCGCGATCGCACGGAGTCGCCGTCGTGCCCAGCATCAACACCTTCCACTACGGCCGGGACGCGGAAGAGACCATCCGGGCGGGACGCGCCGACGTACGGCGGCTCATGGATTGGGGCGTTACGGAGTTTCAGATCGATTCCGTCTACGAACCGGCGTTTCAATAGCCGTTGGGAATGCACTGAGCTTACTCTTACGGGTGGGGGTTAACACGGCACCGGCTGCTATAATGGTTGTACACTCTATGCCTATTGCTCCAGCTGGGCCAAGAGGTGGCCATTCGAAGCAAATACTGCTATTGACCCCTCGTGGCTTTTGCGCCGGCGTGGTACGCGCAATCGATGTCGTCAAGATTGCCCTTCGCCTCTTCGGCTCTCCCATTTACGTGCGAAAAGAGATCGTTCACAACCGGCACGTTGTGGAGGAGTTACGCTCCCTCGGAGCCATATTCGTGGACGAGTTGAACGAAGTGCCGTCCGGGGCGCGCGTAATTTTCAGTGCGCACGGAGTATCGCCCGATGTTCGCCGTGACGCCACCGCCCGCAAGCTGGACGTTATCGACGCCACGTGCCCGCTGGTGACCAAGGTCCATCTGGAGGCGTTGAAGTTCGCCCGTGAGGGCTATTCGATCCTTCTCATCGGTCATCGAGATCACGACGAAGTGGTCGGCACGATGGGCGAGGCGCCCGCGGCGACAATTGTCGTGAGTGACGAAGCCGAGGCGAACATAGTGGAAGTGCCAAACCCGGAGCGAGTCGTCTATCTCACGCAGACAACGCTCAGCCTGGACGAAACGACGGGCATCATCGGCATTTTGAAACAGCGCTTCCCCAAGATGCACGGCCCGCCGGCGCAGGATATTTGCTATGCCACCGAGAACCGCCAGCTGGCCGTGAAGGCCGTTGCGCCGCGCATCGATTTGCTGCTGGTCGTCGGTTCACAAAACAGTTCGAATTCGCGGCGCATGGTGGAAGTTTGCGCCAACAGCGGCGTACCGGCGTACCTTGTGGACGATGAGCGGGACTTGCAGGCCGGCTGGTTTGACGCAGCTCAAGTTGTGGGCGTGACCGCCGGCGCCTCGGCGCCGGAAAATCTCGTGCAGGGGCTGATTGCTGCCTTAGGCGCCGAGTACGGCTTCTGCTCGGTGGAAGAAGTCGAGATCAAGGATGAGGACGTGCGGTTCTCCCTGCCTTCGGAGCTCAACGCGGCCTCACAGAGATTAACCACGATCAGCGTATGAGTAGCACCGGCTTACAACTGGCGCATTCGCTCGAGTCCAATTGCGAGCAGGCGATTCAGAAGGCAGTGCAGTCGCTAGCGGCGGTGCAACATGCCGACGGGTACTGGTGGGGCGACCTCACGGCCGACAGCACGTTGGAATCCGACTACATCCTGCTGCAACTCTGGCTGCATCCGCCGTCGGAGGGTGAGTGGAACCCGCCCAACCGCGCACAGATTGACCGCGCGATGGAGATGATTCTTCGCCGGCAGTTGCCCAACGGCGGCTTCAACATCTATGCGGGCGGCCCAGCGGACCTGAGCGCAACCGTCAAAGCGTACTTTGCGCTGAAGCTGTGCGGACTGGCTTTCGACGACTCGCGGCTGGCGAAAGCCCGCGAATTGATTCTTTCGATGGGCGGCATCCAGAAGGCGAACAGCTATGTGAAGGTCAATCTGAGCCTGTTCGGCCTCTATCCGCGGCAATTTACGCCGACCATCCCACCTGAGCTGATTCTGTTCGGCGATTTCATCTACGAGATGTCGTCGTGGTCGCGGGCAATTGTCGTGCCGCTCGCGATCGTGCATTCGGCAAATCCGAACCGTCCAGTGCCCGAAGGTTTCCACTTGAAGGAGCTGTGGGGCGAAGGCGATCCGCCGCGCTTTATTAACGGAGAGGGATTCTTCAGTTGGCGGAATTTTTTCCTCACGTTGGACGCTGCGCTGAAGGTGTGGGAACGGGCCGGCTCGACGGCACTTCGGCGCAAAGCAATCCGCAAGTGTGAAACGTGGATGCTCGAACGCACCCGTTACTCGGGCGGCTTGGGCGCGATCTATCCGCCGATGATGTATGCAATTATGGCGTTCGACGTTTTGGGCTACGCGCCCGATCATCCGGACCGGCTGGAAGCAATCCGGCAGTTCGATTCGCTGATGGTCGACGATGCGCGCGGCTTCTTCTTCCAGCCCTGCTTCTCTCCCGTGTGGGACACGGCGATCCTGACGCACGCCATGGGTGAGAGTGGCCTGGCCGCCGCCCCCGTGTTGGAGAACGCCGCGTCCTGGCTGTTGACCAAAGAGGTGCGACGCAAAGGCGACTGGAGTGTCAAGCGCCCCGATGTGGAACCCTCTGGCTGGTATTTCGAGTTCGCCAATGAGTTTTATCCGGACATCGACGATACGGCGATGGTACTGATCGCATTGCGGCACGCACAGAGCGCGCGAGGCGAGCAACAG
>CAYUZM010000057.1:7365-14123 GCA_964449665.1 uncultured Solibacteraceae bacterium | reverse complement strand
ACGGGGCAATGATGGAGGGCAGGCGCGCCGACAGGACCGCGAGTGCTGGGGGGCCTATACTCCGAACGGATGCAACCGGTAAGTGCTTCGGCATGATCTCGATCATCACATCCGAATGTATCGAAGAGGTACTGTTGAACCAGATTTACGCCATTCCTGGCGTAGGGCACGAGCAGAGGGCGGTGCCGTTGAGGCCGGAAAAGCCGGCGCCGTCAATCTTCAAGCGCGGAGGGGAAGCGTAGCGATGCTGGCGGTGTGCTTGATCGCGGCGGCGGTAACCTGGGGGGGATGGATGCTCATTCGCGTGCTGCTCATGCTGCGGGAGAGGCGCGAACAGGCCGACCGGGACTACTTCATGCGAACCTTTGGAAAAGAGCGCGACGCGCTCTAGCCCCGACGCTCCTACGACGGGTAGCTGTCGGGTGTCGTCGGAGATTGCCGGGCTACTTCTTCGCCCGCTTGGTCCCGCCTTTGGACGCTGCGCCAGCGGCCATCGCCTTGGTCGAAGCGGCCCCTTTCGCGGTGCCGGAGGTCGCGGCCGAAGCGCGCGCGGCTGGTTTCTTCGTGGTTGTCTTCCGTGTTGAAGCCATGACGGCAGGTTACTCCATGCAAAAACAAAAGGCCACAGATTTGTGCAGTACAAGCCGATCAGATCGGCAGCGTGGGCAAGGAAGTCAAGAAGAGGCCAGCCACAAAAAAGCGCGTCTCCGCGCGCCGGTTGGCTGTAGCTGAGGGAGTAGTAAACGGCAAGTCGGGCTCGACCATTGCCGAATCCACTGGCGTCGATCGACGCACGGTGTTCCGCGACCTTCAATCGAACGAGCTGAAACTCCTGCTCGACCGTTTGCTGGACGCGAAGCGAGAACGCATGACGCGGCTTCTCGATCTCTCCCTGGACGCAGTTGAAGCTGCCCTCGGCGCTACCCGCATAATCGCGGTCGCGCAAGGTAAGGGTGTCCAAAAGCTCGAGGAGGGCGGTCCTGATTGGTTCGCGCGGCTGAACGCCGTGCGGCTGTTCAAGGAACTTGCCATCGCACGGCGCGCCATTCCCCGAGAAGAAGAGAAGGGCCGCAGCCTCGTTTCCTTGGATGAGTTGGAAGGTACTCTCGCGAAGCTGAATGAGCAGCTTCGACCCACCGCATCACCACCTTCCTAGAGGGACTGAAGTATGGTTCTAGACCGCAACGCTTTGATTGAGCAGAATCTCCCGCTCTGCAAGTTGGTAACTGGCATTGTGATGCGCCACGTGCCAGTCGGACGGCGGCACTGCGACGAGGATGTTGAATCGTGCGCCCGTCTGCTGCTCGTGCAGGCCGCGGCTGAGTTTGATCCGACGCGCGGCGTGCCGTTCGAGAAATACGCCAAGTGGTACATGATCCGCAGAATTTACGACGAGGCAGGCCTGCGCCGCAAGGGACTCCGCGACTCTGACCACTTCAACCTTGAAGTCGTCGCCAGTCCAAGCACACCGCCGAATCAAGAGACAGAGTTCGAAGCTCGTGAAACCGAGCAGCGCGTCGGCGCCGCCGTGCGCCAGCTCCCGCGCCGCGCACGCGCGCTGCTTCGAGAGCAGTTCGTCCACGGCAAGAAAAATCGCGAGATCGGCAAGGTGCTCAAGATGAGTCCCGAGGGCGTGCGGCAAGCGCGGGCCCGAGCGATCCGAAGCCTCCGAAGTTTGATCGACGCGGCGTAGCGCCGATCTGTTGGAGTGAATCCGCATCTTTACCAGCGTCAGATCCAAGCGATCCGCCGCTCCCTCGACGACATTCCTTCCTTCTGTCGCACATCGTTGTCGGTTCGCAACAAGCGCGGATTCGAAGTCCCTCTCGAACCAGGTCCCGCGCAGCTTCGGCTCTTTGACCGCATCATGGCCGCGCGCGCTGCGCGCAGGCCTGGCCGGTTCATCTACCTGAAGGCGCGGCAAGTGTGGGTGTCCACCGCGTTCGAAGCGTACATCTTCAACCGGCTCGCCTTCAATCGCGGCCAACGCGCGAAGGTCGTCGCCCATCTGGACGAAGCCGCCGAGAACATTTACGGCTACTTCCAGCAGTACTATGACGGCTACCGGCCCGTGGGCGGATTGCTGGGCCTGCCGGCGACGACGCAAAACACGCTCGAAGGCATCACCTTCGCGAACGATTCCTCTATCGGAATCAGCACGGCGAACACCGTCACCACGGGCCGCTCGTTCTCGCTGCGTTACCTCCACCTGTCCGAGTATGCCTTCTGGCTCCACGCGAAAATTCTCATGGACGGCCTCATGCAGTCCGTGCCCGACGACCCGGACACATGCGTCCTCATCGAATCGACGGCCAACGGCGCAAGCGGCGACTTTTACGAGCGCTGGCAGGAAGCCGTGGACCCCGCACAAAACTCGGTTTGGGAACCGATCTTTTTCGGCTGCCTGGAGCATCCCGAGTACCGCCGCCCGATAGAGGGTGACGTGCGTTACTTCCAGGATTCACTCGACCAAGAGGAGCAAGGCTTGATCGCCACGCACGGCGCGACGTTGGAGCAACTGAACTGGCGCCGCTGGAAGATCAAGGAAGGCTGCGGCGGTTCGGTCAAGACGTTTCACCAGGAGTTTCCGGTCACTCCCATGGAAGCGTTCCTCTCCTCTGGACGACCGCGCTTCGACGTGATCAGCCTCGGCCGCATGCCGAAACAGGAGGCCCCATTCCGCGGCGACCTCGAGGAGATCCGCGCGTCAACGGGAACGCGTATCGTCCGAGTCCCGCACGAGCAGGGCTTCCTGCACATCTGGAAGAATCCGCAACCGAATCACCGATACGCGCTCGGCGTCGATCTCTGCGAGGGCAAGGATGCCAGTGCGATCGGAGGCAAGGCTCTACCCGGTCGCGAGAATCCAGACTTCAGCGTGGCGCAACTGTTCGACATCGACTCAGGCGAACAGGTGGCTATGCTGCGGGGGCGCATCGAACCCGGCCCGTTCGCTGAGATGGTTCATTTGCTGGGGCGCTGGTACGACTACCCCTACTTGATTCCGGAAGCCAACGGCCCAGGCCTCGCCTTCCTCACCGTGATGCTGCGGCTCGACTATCCGCTCGGACGCATCTATCACCGGCAACCGGAAGTCGATGAGCAGTTCACCATGGAGGCCGACGCCGCGCTCGACAAGCTCGGGTTTCGCACGTCCACGCGCACGCGGCCTCAACTCATTTCCGCACTCGACAATGCGCTCCGCGATCAGTCCATCTTCATCCACGACCCCGTCACGCTGGCCGAATGCAACGCCTTCATCGTCAAGCCCAGCGGCAAGGCCGAGGCCGCCGATGGTTCCCACGACGACACCGTAATCGCTGTCGCGCTTGTTGTCGTCGGCATCCAAAACGCGCCAATGGATCGAAGGCTCTCGAAAGTTCCGCGCGAGCTGGCTGGACACAACAAACCTGCCCGGCAGGTGACACGATACGGCGGCTCGCCCCGATCAAAGCCGCGAGGAGTGCTCTACCGCCAATGAACTCAGACCGCCCTCGGCCAAAAGAGATCGACAACCCCGGCATTGCCTTGGCGCTTTGCTTCCAAGACTGCACACGCTGCTGCGGAATTGGGCGCTACCTGGGCCGCAACGAGTGGAGACGTTGCCCGTGCGTCTATCGGAAAGTCTTCGACCTGGTGATGGCCCAGGTACACAGACGCTTGGGTTACGCGGACTATTTCAGGAAGCAATCGTTCAGGCAGTCCGAGTGGCTGGCCGACGTGCAGTTACTTGCCATGCGTGCGCTCGCCGGCAACGAACTGAATCAGACAATCTACCGCCTCGGCTGCGTCGAGGACCGCGATTTCAGAGTGGTCTGCGCCAAGTTGGGCCTCTCGCGGGGAAACTACTTCCATGCCGTCTATCGCGTGAAAGTAAGCGTCGGCCGCGCCTGGCTGGAGACCAAGCCGTACGGTGTCTTTCCACTCGACCAATACTTCTCGCTCGATCTCGCCGACGCCCAGCACAAGCGCTCCAAACATCGCCGGTTCGATGCGCCGTTCGTGCCGATGCAGCAGCCCGCCGCGATGGTCCGCGCGGCGGCGGCTTGATTTTCCAGGCTCTCGTGCCGATCAGTGGACGGCGTTGACGGAACACCCTCGCACCGCGCCTTCATCGGCGCGTTGCGGCGAGGGTGGAACTCGCGCCACGTCACAATGCCCAAAGCAAAGCCCGCTGTATGTACGAACGACCTGGCCGACCTCGTTGACCAGCTCGGCGAACTGGCCGAAGATCTTCGCACCTACTCCGCGCTCAGCACTCGCGCCGAAAAGCTCAAGGCGCAGATTAAAGAGCGCTTCCCGAAACTGCGCCCGAGCGAAGGCACTACCATCACCGGCAAACGCTTCCAGGCGGTGCTGTCGGCCATGGGCGAACGCGACGAAATCGACCTCGAAGCCGCGCACGCGATTCTCGGCCCCGCGATTTGGTCGATGATGACGCCGCACACTTCCAAAGTCTCCGCGGCCCTCCCGCCTGACAAAGCGCGCGAACTCACCACACGCAAGCTCTCGGCGCCGCGCGCCGTGACCATTACCGCCTTGCCCAAAACCCGCGCGCGCAAAGCCACCACAGGAGCCCCATGCCCAGCTTGAAGAAGCCCAAGAAACGCACCGTACTGAGCCTCGCAGGCCTCGCCCTCTTGATCGCTGCCGTCTTCGCACCGGATTCCTACCGGCAAACTCTTTCCACCATCGGCGGTGCCGTGTTGGAAGAAGCGAACGGCACCACTTCCCCCGACTCGGAGCAGTAGATGGCGAACCCGCGCCGCGCCTTCGCGCCTCAGATAGAGCTTCCCTCCCACGAACTGCACCGCTTGATCGACCGGATCGAGACGGACTATCAGGGCGCGCAGGCCGACCACGAGGCGAGGATGCGCCGCTTCGTCCGTTACTACGCTCGCTGGCGCGATCTCGACGCCCCGCGTTCCATAGAGGATTCGAAGCTCTCGAAATACCGTGTGCCGCTGATGCAGTGGCAGGTGTATGCGAAGTGGGCGAAGGAAGTCGACTCGCTGTTCGGTGAAAACGCCGAGATCGTCGCCGAGGCAGTTGGTCCGTCCGACTTCCGCACCACGCACAAGGTCGCCAAATTCATCAACTGGCGCTGCTTCAAATCGATGAAGCTCATACGCAAGGCGACGCTGTTTTCCTTCCGCAAAATCCTCTTCGGACGGAG
Organism: uncultured Solibacteraceae bacterium; assembly: GCA_964449665.1. Taxonomy (GTDB): domain Bacteria; phylum Acidobacteriota; class Terriglobia; order Bryobacterales; family Bryobacteraceae; genus JAFLBB01. Next base: position 8,947 of record CAYUZM010000057.1, on the reverse strand, counting down.
CCACGCCTACGCGCCTTGGGACACGCGCACCTTCCAAGTGCCGATGGATGACGGCTCGTTTCAGGAGATGGTGGACTACGACGGGCCTGGCTTCGAGCCGCGTTGGCCCGACGATTTGATGGTCCCTGGCGAGGATGCTTCGAACATCCAAGAATTCTCGTTCGTCCTCGACAAATCGCGATTCACGCCCGACCAGCTCCTGCGCGGGCAAGATGCGGGCCGCTTCCAGAAAATCGACGAATTGATGGACCTCATCGTGAGCTATGCGGAGAACAACCGCATGCGCGACGACGAGAGCGAACCGCTGCGCATGGTGGCCGACGAAGCCGAAGGCGTCACGCGCGACTCCGCGCTATCCAGTGCCGGCGAACTGCGCTGCTGGTCCTGGTATGGCCGCTGGCGGCGGCTGAAGACGGGACGCTCCACGCGCGTCGATAACCTGAAGGGCCGCGAGAGATACGAGAGCGACGTCCTGGTGAAGTACCTGCCCGATTTGCGCAAGATCGTGGGCGTCCAGGACCTCGCCGAGATGTACCCGACGACGGCGCGGCGGCGGCCATTCGTCGAAGCCGCACTCACGCAGGAAGGCAGCTATTGGGGTCCGTCGTTCGGCGAAATGCTCGAAAAAATCGAGATCGAAATGAGCCGCGCTCACCAGCAAGGTTCCGATGCTGGCGCGTTCTCAGTCGGGCCTGTGATCTTCTACCGCCCCGATAGCGGCTTCGATCCCGAGACATTCGAGTACGAGCCTCAAGCCTGCATTGCGGTGGACAACCCGCAGGGAATCAAGGTCGTTCAATTGAACGCCGACCTGACCTATCCCATCGCCGCGCAGCAGGGCCTTGGCGCTGATGCCGAGAGGGTCACCGGCCAGAACGATGAAACCCTCGGCCGCCAAAGCGATCGGCCAAACGCGCCGCGCACGGCCCGCCAGTTTGTTGGACTCATCGAGCAGGGCAACGTCCGCGCCTCCATCGACGTAAAGATGCTCCGCGAGGACTGGAGCGAGATCCTCGACCACTTCTGGGCGCTCGAAACGATGTACGGCAACCCGAAGCAGTTCTTCCGAGTGACCGAACAGGAAGCCCGCGGGCTGTTCGAAGTTTCCCAGGGCGGTGCCCAGCTTACGCAGCAAGAGCGGCAGGGGAAGTACGATTTCTCGCTCAAGCTCGCCACTTCGGCGCAATCACGCGAAGCCGAGAAAGAGCGCAAAATCTCGCTCTACCAGCTCGACATTGCCAACCCGCTGATTGTTGGCAACCCGCGCGCACTGTGGCAGGTAACCAACTCCGTCCACGAAGCGATGGGCGATCCCAATTTCAAGGATCTCGTACCCGAGCCACCGGACCCCGGCTACGCGCGCAAGCCCAGCGAGGAATGGACGCTGATGCTCCAGGGCGAGGATGTCATTCCGCACCACGAGGACAACGACGACGACCATCTGGTGCAGCACTTCAGGCAGCTCCACGACCACAAGTCGGGACCTGGCGAAGTGGATCAGGATGCCGTGGATCGAATGGTTGTCCACATCGGCGCCACGCACGCGCAAAAGCAGCAAAAGCTGCTCATGCGGGCGATGATC
>CAYUZM010000057.1:0-7355 GCA_964449665.1 uncultured Solibacteraceae bacterium | reverse complement strand
GTTTGGCGACATGTCCGCCTCCCTGGCCGACGTCAGTCAAACACTCAACGACCTGCAGAGCCCCGACGCGGCACAAGGGCAGCAACCGCCGCGCGGGGCGTAAAGGAACGACTCTATGAGCGAAGCGAACTACGATCCCCGCGATCTTGCCAACGGACACTATCCGCATCTGCGCAAGGTGGCAATCGACGACCCCGAATTTATTGATATCCAGCGCTGGCTCGTGTCGAAGGGCGCGCCGCTCTACAGCCGCCTCTTCGTCCCGAAGGGCCTCGGCATTGAAGGCGACAACCTCATCCTGCCCACGGAAATGCACTGGGATCTGCGCAACCGCGAAGCGTGGGAAGACGGGCCGCGCGATGCGACACTCAAGCTCGACGCCGCGCTCGTGTTCAACTTCCCACACGTCGCGCTGGTGGAACTCAAACACGCCTTCCACTTCGGCAATCCGAACATCGTGGAAATGTATCCCGGCCTGCGCAAGCCTGTCGAGTACGTTGTCCACTCGCCCATCGGCGTTCCCTGGCCAGAGCGTGGCGCGAACGCTTTCCGGCCCTCGGAGTTCGACAAGGAACCCTACGGCGCGACGTACTACGACGCGTCGGGTGCCTACCGCAAGGAGCGGCACGGCTGGGCCTTCATCAGCTATCCCGTCTGGATCAAGTTCTAGGCTCGGCGGCGGCAATGCTCAATGGACATCAGGACGCGGGAGCGGTCGAAGCTCGACAGGACGGACATCGAGTTTCTCAAACAGACCTGTGCGACTCGGGGGTGGCAACTCTTCCAGGACCGGGTGAAAACGATGCTCGAAACGGAACGGGCGGGGCTGGAGGCGGCCTCGGAGGTGCGGGAGGTTCAACGGCTACAGGGCTCGATCTCGACTCTTCGCCGTGTGCTGGAGCTGCCCACGATCATGGAAGCCGAACTCAGGAAACGGGGCGGATAGTCCATGCTGCCGCTGTTGTTGGCCTCACTCGCGTTCCCTGCCGGATCTGCCAGAAGCCTACTTACCTCGAAGAAGAGACTGGCGGGATGTGCGTCGACTGCTACACCTGGCACGCCATCGCCATCGCCGAGCTGCGAGGCATCACAGGATGCTTCGAGTGCCGTACAACGTTCCGCGAACTGCGGGAACGAAGAAAAACTTCCCACATGAGGCTCGTGCCGAAGGACGGCATCTATCAGGTGATTTGTGAACGCTGCTACGGTCCCTGGTTGCTGCTGAACCGGGAACAGGTGAAGGGCACGCCCTTCGCCAAGGAGCGAAAACTCTACTAGCCAAGATCCGTCACGCCTGAAAGGATCTTGTGAGAGACGAACAATTCATCGACCCCGAATTCGGGTCACGCGAGCTTGCGCCCCAGGAACTCCCCGGCGTGGACTTCGAGAACGCGCCGGCGAGTCCGCCCGCCGAAGAGAAGCCAGCAAAACCAGAACCGTGGGAGGCCGCGGTCGCCGATCTCAAGAAAGACGTGCGGGAGGAGCGCGAACGCCGCATCGCCGCCGAAGCCAAGCTCGAAACCTGGATGGAAGGCGAGCGAACGGCGAGGACCAAACCGGAGCAGCCAGCAGAGGAAGAGGAGCCTGTCGATCTGGTCGATGCGATCTCCAGCAACGACAAGAATCTGACGCGCAAGGCTCTCAAGCAGCTCGGCTTCGTTCCTGCCGATGAAGTCGAAACGATTGTGTCTCAGCGCATCCAGGGCGCGCGGCAAGCCGCTACGACCGAACTGGCGCTTGTCGATGCCTATCCCGACCTCAAGAATGAGACCTCGCCGCACTACAACGCTACCGCCAAAGCCTTGCGCGAGCTGGAGGCACAGGGCATCACTGGCGACATAGCGCTCGACCTGGCGGCCGACCGCGCCGCCGCCCGCCTGGGAATCGTACGCAAAGGCGCCACCAAACCATCAGGACGCCGCGCCACCGAACGCAGCGACGATAGCCAGTTCGAATCCGACGACGAGCGCATGGAGCGCATTGGAGCGCAGAGCGGCGCTGGCCGCGCGCCTCGCTCCTCCGCACTCACCGACGACGATGAACTCTCCATGACGCAGCGGACCATCGCCAAGAAGTTCGGAATCTCGGAAGCCGCCTACCGGAAACGCGCCAGGCGCGGCGTCTCCATCTCCGGGTCGCAACGCTAGATCACACCACTGGAGCAGTCACATGAGCAAAGCAAAAACCACGAAGAAGAACGCCAAGGTTGCCACACCGCCGCCGCCCGCGCCCGAACACGATATGCCCGAGTTTCCGTCCGAACCGCCGCCGCTCGCGGCTGAACGTAACGAAGGGCAGACGCCGGAACCAGGTCCGGAGCCTTCGGCGCAACCCGAACCCGCGCCGCGCGCCAAGCGCGGCCCTACGCCCGACGAGAGCAAGGCGCGCATGCGCCGCTATTACGAGAAACGCGGGAGTGAACTCCCGAAGGCACTGAGGTAAGCAATGGCCACCAAGTCAAACACGCCCCAAAAGTCCGTGCGCCGCGCGCAGGCCGCCAAAGTGGATCCACTCGCCGAGTCGCGCCGCGTAATCGCGCAATACGAGAAAGATCACATCCTCACCGCGAACGGGAAACCTCTCGATCCGCTCCACAATCACGATCATCGGAACTTGCCTTTCAAGTACACCGATCAGGGCGTCGCCATGGCCAACATCGAGGGCGAACGGGAGCCGGGCTCCGTCGCCGTGCGCGATACCTTCGACCACCAGCTCGACGCGCGCATCGCTGCCGGCAAGGGCAACCTGCAACCGTGGGAAGCACCCGAGCCGCTTTCCGAGATGCTGGCTCCGCACATTGAGCCGGGCTTCAGCTACCGCTACCTCTCGCCTCGCCACCTGAACAAGGGGCGCGGCAAGCGTGGTTTCGAGATTGTCCTCGACAACGAAGGCAACCAAGTGAAGTGCGCCGACATGATTCTGGCGAGAATGCCGATCAGCACGGTGGAGAAGCGCAACGCGTACTACCGCGGGCTGGGTGAAACCGCCAGAGCCTCTGCGGAAGAAACGCAGCGCGAGCATACGAACTCGCTGATTCGCAAAGCCAAGGCTGTGGGCATCGAGCCTCTCCGAAGCGGCGATACCGCACGCGACCACGAATCACACGGCGATTCCGTCGCGACGATCGGTGTGCGAAGCCATCGCGGCAACTCCGCTTTCCCCGACCAGGGGGCCTAACACTCGCCGGGAGCGCACTCCCGCGCGGTAGTCGGCCCGGTCGAATGGGACCCCGCCGAAAACTTACCCGCGAGGAGTGCGCCTCATGGCGAATATTGACAATCCCTCGGGCCTGCGCAGCTTGGGCAAATGCTCGAGCGGCGGGCATCCGCAGGTGGATCTCTTAACCAAAGTCGTCGGCTACGCCAAAGCGATCTTTCCCGGCGATGCGGTCAACCAGGTAGCAGACGGCTCAATCGAAACTTCAGCAACCCCCGGCACCACACTCTACAGCGGCGTGTCCTTGGACTACGGCGCCACGCTCACAGCGACCGAGCATGTCGTGGTGATTTCGTTCGATGCCATCTTCGAAGCTCAAGACGACGGCGACTCGGACACGATGACCGCGGCCGACGTCGGCCTCAACGCAAATCTCATCCTTGGCGCCGGCGTGGTGGCAACTCTCAAATCCGGCCACGAGATCGACACCAACACGGCGGACGTGGGCGCAGGCCTCGACGTGAAGCTCCTGCGCAAAGCCAACAAGCCCAACAACGCTTGGGGCGCGAACGTGCGCATGGAGATCGCCTTCAACAAGCACCGGATGGCACCCGGAGTGGCGGGTATCTAGCCGCTGAACCAACAGAGGAGAACGACCCACCATGATGATTCGAGCTCAATTCACCGACTCATTCCTGCTGTCGATGCTGCCCGCCTTGGATGAAGTGATCTTCAACAAGTTCGGCGCCATCGCCCCGCAGTACCCGAAAATTTTCCGCGTTCTGGATTCGTCTCGCTCGTTCGAGCAGAGCTCCGAAATCGCGGGCCTTGGCTTGGCTACCGTGATCCCCGAAGGCGCGGACATGACCTATGACCAGGGCGTCCAGGGGTTCGACAAAACTTACATGCATACGCAGTATGGTCTTGGCTTCAAGGTTTCCCGGATCATGGTCGACGACGACCGCTTCGGGGTGATCAAGAAGATCGCGACCGACCTCGGCCGGTCGATGCGCGAAACCGTCGAACTCGACGCGGCCGGAGATCTCAATAACGGCTTCACGGGCGGCTTGACGGCTGGCCCGGATGGCGTGGCCCTGTTCTCGACGGCTCACCCGCTGGTCAAGTCCGGAGGCTTCGGCTCCAACACGCTCGCGGTCGCTGCCGATCTCGACATCGCCTCGTTGGAACTGGCGCTCACCGACTTCCGGCTGATGACCGACGACACCGGGAAGAAAGTCCGGCTCACCCCGGAAATGCTCGTGATCCCGCCTCAGCTCGAGTTCGTCGCAAGCGAACTGCTGAAGGGCACGATGCGGAGCGACACGGCCAACAACACCATCAACGCGTTCAAAAACCGCGTCGGCATGGGGGCCTTCCAGGACGTTCACGTCTACGAGTACCTCACCGATCCCGACGCCTATTTCATTCGGGCGGCCAAGGAAGAGACGGAGTTGCGTTTCTACTGGCGCGAGCGGCCGGGCACGGTGCATGACGTGCATTTCGATTCCCGCACGCTCAAGACCGCTTCCTGGATGCGCTTCAGCCACGGCTGGGGCGGCTGGCGCGGCTGGTACGGCGTCCCTGGCGGCGCTTAATCCAAACCACTGATGACGGGGCCGGGGTGAAAATTCCCGGCCCTATATTTCCAGGAGAAAAATCATGGGCGTGAACACGCGACCAGCAAGGCTGACTCGGGCGGATGTTGTCGACGCGGACGGACTGCGCGTCGGCGGCAAGATTATTCCGCAGACGTTCTTCCTCACCAAAACCGTCCCATCCGGCGCGGCGGCGGCCGACTACGACGGTGTGATGGCGGTTCCCGTCGCTGCCCTCCTCATCTCCGTCACCGAACGCCACCAGACGGCGGGTAGCGACCCCGGCGCCGTGACGCTCATGCCGAAGAAGGTCCCGAGCGGAACCGCGAAGGCGGCGGGAACGGATCTGCTCTCGGCGGGCCTCAACATGAAGTCCACCGCCGACACCAACCAGAGCGGCGCGCTTCATGCCACGCTCGCCAATCGCACGTTCGCCGCCGGCGACGGCATCGGCGAGGTGCTCACCGGCACAGGTACGGCCATCGACGGCGTGGGCCTCACCTACCAGTTCCAGCGCGTGTAAGGGGGGACGATGCGCCCTGCAATCAAAATCGCACTCCAGCCTGCCGTGACGAAGGGCGTCAACTTCAGCGGGACGCGCTTCATCTCGAAGCGGCTCGCCAGTTGCCGCGAACTGGTCATCACGCTCGACATTACGGCGGCCGAGCGGGACTCGGCCAACGAGACCTACGATTTCTACATCACGATGGGCGACGGCGTGTCCGAGTGGGACATCGCGCATTTCACCCAGGTGGCCACCACGGGCGCGAAGCGGTTCACCAGGCGCGTGCTGGCCGAGTTGCTGCCTCAGAACGTCACCAGCGCAACCCCCGGTGTGGCTGCCGTCGATCCGTCCGAACTCGCCACGGTTTCGGGCGGGACGAACGCAATCAAGTCACTCACGGCGGGCCTCACACGGCATGGTCCTTTTGGCGACCGCATCGGCCACGAGCTGGTTGTTGCCGGGACCATCGCCACGGGCATTACCTACTCCATCCAAATCACGGCCATCAGGTAGGGCTCTATGACCTTCGGACAGCTTCGCTTCGCTCTGTCGAAGTTCGCGCCGGGAGTCGATCCCGATCTCCTCGACCAGTGGATCAACGCGCGGTATGAGGCGCTGTGGAACTTCCACCATTGGCTCGGCCGCGAGCGCGACGCCACGCTAATAACTGTCGCGCCTTACAGCACTGGCACGGTCGATCTGGTCAATGGGTCCACGTCCGTCGCCGGTTCGGCGACAACCTTCACCGCTGGCATGACCGGGCGGCGTATCCGCATTGGAGGGCGCAGCGAGTGGTACACCTTCACGTACGTATCGGCGGTTTCTGGCACCTTGGATCGGCCCTTCGAGGGGGACACCGACACCGGCCTCGCCTTCGAGATCTTCCAGAACGTCTACGACCTCGCCGCCGATTTGGAGCACCTCCTCCCGATCAGAGCAACCCACCGCCCCGGCCAGCTCTCGCTCTGGACGCAGGAGAGGCTGGATGGTGAGGCTCCGTCGCGGCCGGCGCGCGGGACTCCTGAGATTTATGCTTACGCGCCGACTGGTGCGAACCAGGACGGCACCACGCTCTACCGCGTCGAGCTGTACCCGGTTCCCGATGCCGCGCGCGGCCTCCCCTACAAGTACCGCCAGCGCTTCGCACGCCTCACCGACACATCGACCGTGCTGCCGGATTGGATCTCCACCGCCTGCCTGATGGCGGGCGTGCAATCCGACATCTGCGGCGCGGCGAAGGACTACACCGGCAAGGCAACTTACCAAGCTGACCACGACCGCGAGCGGGCTTCGATGCTGCGCGAGGAAGCGCGGCGCCGTCCGAACAAACGGCTGCTGCCGAGCGACAGCTACGCCCGCATGCACCTCTATTCCGGCGAGAGAAAGCTCCCGTTCAACTTCTCATGAAAACCTTACTTCTCCTCCTGGCAACCGCCCTCACCGTGGCATCCGTTCGCGGCCAGAACACGGCCAAGTTCCCCGGCGCCGTGCCGGGGAACACTGATCTATTCGTCGCCAAGAATCGGGCACAAACCACGTTGACCGGGGCTATCTCTTCGACATCCGCGACGACGATCAACGTCACGTCGTCGGGGGACTTCGACGACACCGGCCTCATCCCTATCGACGGCGAGCTTATTGCCGTTTGCGCCAAGTCGGGAACGACCTTCACCGTGGGCCGCTCCAGTTGCCCGAACGTGGACGGCCGCGGCTTCGACGGTTCGACGGCGGCCACGCACGCTAACGGGTCGACCGTGCAGGCGCGCATGACGGCGTGGCACCACAACCAGCTCGCCGCCGAGACTATCGCCATCGCCACCAAGCTCAACTACGAGCTGGTGAGCGTGCGCGATTTCGGCGCGGTGGCGGACGGGGTGACAGACGACCGCGCGGCGATTCAAAGCGCGCTCGACGCCGCCTCGGGCAAGTGCATCTACTTCCCGGGCGGGACTTACATCATCACGGCGTTCGTGAATCTGAAAGTCTCGAACTCCTGCCTGCTCGGCGGGCCGTCCGTGAGAATTGAAAACACCTATCCCGGCTTCGACGGCTACCAGAACGACGGCATTCGCATTGGCACGGCCTCGGCGCTGGACGGC
>CAYUZM010000056.1:0-14202 GCA_964449665.1 uncultured Solibacteraceae bacterium | reverse complement strand
TTCCAGGGCTGCTTTGGTGTCCGCGCGCAACACTTCAGGAATCGTCTTCAACTTCTCCTCAAGCAGTCGCGCCTCATAGGGACGGCGTAACGCGGCAAGCTGCTTCTTCCACTCAACAATTGGCGCGTCGATCTCTTTATTGCGCCGCTCGATCTCCACCTGGTCTGTTTTCGACACCGTGTAGAGGTGCCGGTTCTGCGGTTGGATCCAATCGGCAGGATTGTAGGAGGTTGTGAACACCGCCAGCATCCGGTAGTAGTCGCGCTGCGAGATCGGGTCGAACTTGTGGCTATGGCAGCGCGCGCAACCGGCCGTTAGGCCGAGCGTGCTGCTGGAGACCTTCTCCATGAGCTTGAAAAGTGCTTCGTATCGTTCGACCGGAAGGTTGCTGATGTCCTCTTCGGTGATGTCGAGAATGTTTCGCAAATAGCCCGTTGCGGTGAGAAGTTCGATGATCTCCGGCGTGAACTTCGGCGCGTTGCGCCAGTCTGCCAGTTCATCGCCGGCGATCTGTTCGGTGAGGAAACGATCCCACGGCTTGTCGTTGTTGAACGCCCGGATTACATAGTCGCGGTAGCGCCACATGCCGTCGGCGTAGTCGGCCTTCGCGGGAAGGAAGTCCTTGCCGGTCGTGTCCACATAACCCGCGGCGTCCAGCCATTGGCGGCCCCAGCGTTCGCCGTAATGGGGCGAGGCAAGCAGACGGTCGAGCAGCCGTTCGTAGGCGCCGGGCGCGCGGTCGCGTACGAATTCGTCGATCTCTTCCGGGGTAGGTGGAAGGCCGAGCAAATCGAAGTAGGCACGCCGCGCCAGCTTTGCCGCCGCTACATCCTCGGAGAAGGAAAGCTGCTTCGATTCGAGCTTTGCCAAAATGAAGTTGTCGATCGCGTTGCGGACACGGCGTTTCGCCTTTACGTTTGGCGGCGCAACCGCCGTGGGCTTGCGGAACGCCCAGAACTGGCGCTGCGATGCCGTGATCGGAGGGGCTTCCAGTGAGGTGAAAGGCCGGTCGGCGGAGTTGCTGTCGGCGGACTCATTAAAGTTGCCGCGGTCGATCCACTCGCGTATGGCTCGCACCTGCAATTCCGAAAGCGGCTTGCCCGCTCCCGGCGGTGGCATCGAGTGGTTGGCGACGCGGCGCACAAGCAAGCTGCGCTCCGAAAAGCCTTCGACGATTACCGGACCATTCACGCTTCCCTTCAAAACGTCTGCCGTTGCCATCAACCGCAATCCGGCGGCGGGTGACTGTGCGCCGTGACATGGCATGCAACTGGCCTTGAAGATCGGTTGCAGCTCACGTTCGAAGCGCTCGCGTTGTTCGGCTGCCGCTCGGGCCGGTGCGCCCACTGGCTCGTCCGACGGAGCACCCGCCGCGATCCAGTTCTTGATCGTTTCCAGATCCGCGTCCGGCACCTTCTGTCCATAGATTGCCGGGGGCATTGCGCGAGAGGAGACTTTCTTCCAAAGCAGGCTCTCGTCCGGCTTGCCCTTAACGACGACCGGGCCGTTATGACTTCCCCGCATCGCCGTCGCTGCCGTGCGCAGGTCCAGCCCCAGCTTCGGCGAACTCTGCCCGTGGCAGGTGAAACAGTACTTGGTGAACACGGGAAGTACGTCGCGCTCAAAGCGGGGCGCTTCCGCCGCCGCGAGCAACGGCGCGCATAGGAGCGGCAGGCAGGCGCGAAACGTCATGCGATCAAATCCAGCACCGGCTTCGCGCCAGTCACCGTCACGTCAGATGGCGTTTCCAAGCGCCCGCCGTGCGGATATTGAACCCGCGCGTGGTCCAGGCCCAATTGGTGAAGCAGGGTGGCGTTCAGATCGGGAACGGGCACCCGGTTCACCACTGCCTTGTAGCCGAACTCATCCGTCTCGCCGTAGATGAGGCCGTTGCGGAAGCCTCCTCCCGCCAGCCAAATTGTGAAGGCGTTGCGGTTGTGGTCGCGGCCATCACCGTTCTGCGTCGTAGGCAGGCGGCCGAACTCACCGGCCCACATGACGATGGTGCTGTCCAGAAGTCCGCGGCTCTTCAGGTCCTGAATGAGCGCGGCCGAACCTTGGTCAACTTCGGTCGCGATCTTCTTCATGTCCTGTTTGATCTTGCTATGGTGATCCCAGGGCTGGCCAGGGCTGGTCGTCACCTGCACGAATCGCACACCGCGTTCCACCAGGCGCCGCGCCATCAGGCAACGCAACCCATAAGGACCCGCCTGCGGATCGTCCACACCATATAGCTTCTTCGTGGCCTCGGATTCCTTTGACGTATCGAGCGCTTCGCCCGCTTCCAGTTGCATGCGCGCGGCCAGTTCGTAGTTGCGGATGCGCGCTTCCAGTTCGGCTTCGCCCGGATGCCCGGCGAGATGTTCCTGATTCAACCTGGCCAGCAGATTCAGCGTCGCCCTCTGCGAACCGGCGGGAGTCTCTTGAGGCGGATTGAGATGATGCACCGGCGCGCCCTTCATCCGGAATTCGACACCCTGATAGAGCGCCGGCAAATAGCCGTTGGCCCAAAGCTGCTTGCCGCCGATCGTGTATCCGGCCGGGTCGCGCAACACAACGTAGGCGGGCAGATTCTGGTTCTCACTGCCGAGCGCGTATGTGATCCAAGCGCCGAGCACGGGACGGCCGGGGAAGATCTTGCCTGTGAGCAGCATATTCAACCCTTCCAGGTGGTTGTTGTGCTCGGTGTGCATGCTGCGGATGAAACAGAGATCGTCCACGATGCCCGCCGTGTGGGGCAGCATTTCCGAAACGTCCATGCCGCACTGGCCGCGCTTCTTGAACTCGAACGGCGTCGGAAGTAGTGTGTTGATATTGTTCGGCTGGTGGATCTCCACGCCGCCCGGAAGCGGCTGCCCGGCGAGGCGGGTCAACTCGGGCTTCGGGTCGAACAGGTCCATTTGGCTCGGGCCGCCGTTCTGCACAAGCTGGATCACCGCCTTCGCCTTCGGCGCAAAGTGCGGCTGGCGTGCGCGCAGGTCGTTAAAGACTGGCGTGGACGCCGTGGGCGCGGCGCGCAACAGATCGGCGAGAACAAGGTTCCCGAATCCCAGGCATGTTCGCTCGAGTAGTTGCCGTCTCGTTGTTGTTGGCACGGGCTTGCTGAATAGCGTATCAGGGTTGCGGCTCAGCGCTCCACCGCACCGGCAACCGCGTTCGACACGACGCGCAGCAGCCGGCCATGATCATCCCCGGAGGGCCGCGTGGTCAGAATCACGCACACAAGGCGGCGCTCGGGATCGGCCCAGGCAACCGTGCCCGTCGCGCCGCTGTGCCCAAACGTACGTGGAGAAACCAACTCGCCGAAATAGCACCAGACGGGGGAGGTTGCGAGGCCCCAACCAAGGCCCCATGGTTTTCCGAGCGAGGAGTTTTGGTCGCGAATCATGGCTGCGACCGTTGCGGGGCTGAAAATGCGCGCGCCCCGGTACGACCCTCCGTTGAGAAAGGTCTGCAGCAAGATGCCAAGGTCGCCCGTGGTCGAATGCATGCCGCCCCATGGATGACCCATGTCGCGCCAATAGGGACTGTTCGGCCCAAAACGTTCCAGGTCGTCTCCACGCGAGCCGGGCGAGGTCTGGCACCACGCCGTTTCAGGGATTTTGAAAGCGCCCAGCCCCAGTGCGCTTGATCGCATGCCGAGCGGATCGAAAATTTCCTGCTTGAGAAAATCGCGCAGGCGTTTGCCCGTGAGACGTTCGACAATCTCCCCCGCCAGCAGCACGCCCATGCTTTGGTAGCTGAAGTCGGTTCTTGGTTTGAATAGCAGCGGCGCCGTCATCGCGCCGCGGACAAACGCTGAAAGTGGTGCGTGGGCGCGCCGCAACTCCGTATTGGCGGGCAACATGTCCGGCAGTCCGGAGGTATGGGAAAGAAGGTCACGAACGCGCGTGTTCGTCCGGTCTTCGCCCTTGAATTCCGGAAGATAATGCGCAACCGGATCGTCGAGCGACACCATGCCCCGCTCCACCAGCAGCATGAGTGCGCAGGCAGCCACAGGTTTGGTTATCGACGCCAGAAGAAATACGGTTTCCGGTCCGGTGCGCCGGCTGGCGGGATCCGGCGCGATCTGCCCGAATCCTTCATGCAGCACGATTCGTTCGTCACGCGCCACCAGGATTGAGGCGGCCAGCACGCGCCCGGACGATGTTTCCGCTGCGAGAATGCGCCCGGCCTGGGCGAGTCTCTCGCTATTCATGCCGACTGAACCCGGCGTGGCCGGGCGTAGTTGTGCCTGCGCGGGCGCCACGGTTCCCGCGAGCAGAGGGGTGATGAGCAGGCGCCGACGATCCATTGTTGCTCCTCCACTGATTCCATCATTGAACCACACTCGTCCGCGCCCGGCTGCGACCTCGGCCGCGCGCGATGCCAACGATGGACCGGCGTGTTTCTCTTTTGACTTCATGGGCTTGCCGACGTTTGCGACGCTCGCGCCGGCCAGGGCGCGCGGACCGGACGCCGGCTGTACAACCAGGGGCATACGCATATTTGGAGGACCGGCTAAGCGTCTCCCGAGTGGCCGCTCAGTGGTGTCGGACCGCCCTTCTCGTGGAAAGAAATCTCTCCCGGCAGAAATTATACTAAGTCACGTGACACGATCCAGTAACATGTACTTACTAATTTCAAAGCGTCTCCGGAATGAGGTATATTCTTCCTGCCGTGCCTGTAAATTTTACCGGATGCTCTCGCCAGGCTCGCTTCCGCGCTCACCGTACGACTCCGTCCCGTGACCGGCGCGCGTTCTCCGGCCGCCAAGCTTCACCGCCGCTTCGCCTTCAATCTTCTTCGGTTTGCGCGTGCCGGCAATCGCCGGAATGCCCCGTGGAAAGGCTTTGTTGATACATCTCCAGCAGATGCTCCTCGGGATGGCACGAAAGATGCATGTGAGCGAAACGTGAATTTGAACCCTCTAGAGCGTGGGGTGGCTTCTGCCCTGCGTCCCCCGGCTTGCGCGTGATCGCACTCCTTGTGCCGGTCACTATCGTTATTCCCCTTGTCAGTTATAGAGGACATGGAATGACTTCCAGTAAGTGAGAAATATATTTCCGCAAGCGCGATCCACGTCGTAAAGTTCAAATCGAGTTCCGCCGAACCTAAGTAGTATGCAAGCCCGTGCGGACTACCGCTCTCATTCCCCTATCCTTCGCCAGGCTCGCACAACGTTCGGCAATACAAACGTAAAAGGAAAGTTGTTCATGGGCTCTAAGTGCATTTTGATGAGCTTGGCATTCTATACGGTAGCGATTGCGGTCTCTGCCGATTCTCTACATGCGGCGAACTGGTATGTTCGCCCGGACGGTGGCGACCGAGTGCAATGCACCGGCAAGGCCAACGCCTCATACCCTGGTAGCGGTGTGAATCAACCGTGTGCTTTCAAACATCCCAATTATCTCTTTACGACTGACCCACCGCTCACGCAGGGCGCGCAGGAGCCTGCGTGGATCATCGCGGGCGGCGATACCGTGATCCTGCGGAATGGCGAATACCGCATTGGATACAAGACGAACACAGCCACGGGCTATTGGAACTTCACCGGCTGCCGCGGCGTCTCGGGGAATTGCTTTAACCCTGTCATCCCCGCGGGCACGCTTTCGAATCCCACACGGATTGTGGGCGAACAGTGGCAAACGGGTTGCGCGGTGAAAGCGAAGCTAACCGGCGGCGTGGGTGTGACAACGGTGCTGAATCTAAACGGCGCGAAGAACGTGGTGGTCGATTGCCTAGAGATCTCCGATTTTGCGCAATGCGGAACGGGCTCCATCGGGTCTGACAGTTGCGTCCGGAGCACCTTCCCTAAAGGCGACTATGCACTGCGAGGAATCATGACCGATCTCGCCACCGACGGTGATGTGTTGCGCAATCTCAACATCCACGGAACGGCGCAGATGGGTATTCGCGGACGCATCGGAGGCTCCATCACCGCAGAGAATATACGCATTGCCGGCATTCAAGGCGGAGGCTGGGACAACGACGAGGGTGGCGGTATTCACAGCACTGGACAACTGACTATTCGCGACTCCCTCATCGAGTGGGCGGGCTGCTTGGAGGAGTATCCGATAAAGAGCGCGCTCCCCTACTACAAATGCTTTGATCAATCCCACGGTGGATACGGCGATGGGCTCGGAATTTTGGTCGGCGAAGGTATGAGGATCGAGATTGACCGCTCCACGTTCCGCTACAACGTTCAGGATGGCGTCGATCTTCTGTACGTGCATGGCGTAACGCCCGCGTTGTCGGTGAAGCACTCCCGGTCGTCCGGCAATGGCGGCCAGCAGTGGAAGTTTGGGCCGTTCAAAACGGTGACGTTCGAGAATAATTTGACGATCGCCAATTGCCGGCGCTTTTTGGAGCCGTTTCCGGGCGCGCCGGATACTTATAACGACAATATCAGCGATTTCTGCCGTGCCTCCGATGGCGTAGCGACTACGGTGGCTGACTACACTACAATCAACTGGTTCAACAACACCGCGGTCGGCTACACGTCGGTGATGAACGACATTATTTGTACCAAGATTATCGATACCTATAACGCAACCGGCCGGGGCGGCGCGTCGGCGCTGAATCCCACATTCCGGCTTGACGGCACTCGCCGCACGTTTGAATTGAGCCAGGTTCCCACCTCGGTCACACAGATTGTGGTGCTGGTGAATAACGCCCGGAAGTTGGTCGGCACGCAAGGCGTGGATACGGGAAAAGACTGGTATTGGGTGACAGGTACAAAGACTCTCGTGCAGAATCCGTCAGCCGTGCCACTGGGCGTAAAGGACCTACTGATCGTTCAGTACGGTGGGCCTGGCCGGTGCGCGAACGCACGTTTCAACTACTCGAATAACCTCTTTCGTGGATACAACAGGCTTGACAGCGGCCGGGCTCCGACGCTGTTCTACTTTATCGACATCGACGCAAAGACGGTATTCAACCAGATTGGCCGTCAGCGGAACCTGATTTGCGGCGCGCTCAAGCCCACCTTGTTCTCTGGTGAGATTTATCAGCAGTATTGTCCGGCGAACTGGCTAGTGAACGAGCCCTTGTCGTTCTTCCGTGAGAGTGATCTGGACTCTCTGGACCTGAGGCTTTCTCCGGTGAGTATCGCCCGCGACAATGCCATCTCTCTCCCGACCGTCCAGGACGATTATGTAGGCGCGGCACGATTCTCAGGGATTGCCCCTGACATCGGCGCGTACGAGTACGGTGGGATTGTGGGCGGCGAGCCGTCCCCGACACCGACGGAACCGACGCCGACGCCCACTCCCACACCAACACCAACGCCGACTCCCACACCGACTACGTCATCGACCATTACCGCCCAACGGGAGGGATACAATGTCGTGGTGACTTGGCCCGCCACAGCTTTGGCAAAGTACTACCGCGTGCAAAGGCGAATGGCCCTCTACACAGGAGTGTATTCCGACGTAGGTCTTGCTTCGTCGACCACATTCATCGACACCCGGGCCCTTCTCACGCGCGGATATTGCTACAAGATCCAGCCAATCATTGGCAGCACTTCCGGCGCGTGGAGCCCGGACGCATGTGTGGATGGTTCAACCAACCTCACACAGTAAGCGAAGAAAGACAGGAACGGCGCACCCTCCGATTCGGAAGGCGCGCCGTTCCTCTATTTGCTCACGTGTTTACGGCAGGCCGAAAACGTATACCACGCTGCCATTGACGATCGACACATATTGCTTGTTGTCGAACATGTAAGTCATCGGGGAAGTGTGCAGGTTCTCGGTGAAGGGGAAACTCCACAGACGCCGTCCGGTGCCGGAATCGGCGGCGGCCAACTCTCCACTGTCGTCTCCAAAAATTACCAACCCACCCGCTGTCGAAAGCGTGCCGGTCCATGTGTTGCCCGGACCGTCCTGGGGCAATTCCCATTCCGCCTTCCCAGTCTCAATGTTGAACGCGCGCAAGATTTTTCGTGGCTGATCGTTCGGATCGCGCCGTCCGCCGCCGCCGCTATAGCCGCGCCCGGCCCGCCAATCTCCCGAAGCGCGGCGCGTATAGACGGCGCAACGCTCCAGAGTGTTCACATAGAAAAGGCGCGTGGCCGGATTGAACGAAGCCGAGAAGAAGTTCGCCGCACCCTCCACTGCCGGACAAATCAGTGTACCTTCAGGTGTCGGCACCTGATTAGGATTCATAATCGGACGCCCGTCCGGTGCGATTCCTTTGGCCCAAGTGAGTTTGTTCACAAGCGGCGAGGCCAGCAGCATCTTGCCGTCGGTTCGGTCCAGCACGTAGAGAAACCCGTTTCGATTTGCCTGCAGCAGCAGCTTCCGCGGCGCGCCGCGCCAAGCCGTGTCCACCAGCACCAAGGGCTGCACGGCGTCCCAGTCCCACTCGTCGTGTGGCGTCGGCTGGAAGTGCCATTTCAGTTTGCCCGTGGTTACGTCCAACGCGAGGATTGAGCACGTATAAAGGTTGTCGCCCTTGCGGTTGTCGCCGTTAAAGTCCGGCCCGGCGTTGCCCGTCGGCCAGTAGACGGTTTTCAATTCCGGGTCGTAGCTCCCGGTAAGCCACGTCGGGCCTCCACCATGATCGATGTCAGGTCCATCCCAGGTTTCCGAGCCCGGCTCGCCGCGTGCTGGAATCGTCGAGAAGCGCCATACCTCTTTGCCGGTTTCCTGGTCGTAAGCCGCCAGAAACCCGCGCACGCCTTCTTCCCCGCCCGCGGTTCCGGCCACCACCAGGTTCTCCACGGCAAGCAGCGATCCGGTGGCGTTGTAGTTCAGCTTGAAGTCCGCCATCTCGGTATCCCAGAGCAGTTGCCCAGTGTGGCGATTGAGCGCCACCAGGTGCGCGTGGTCAGTCTGCATGAATACCTTGTCGCCCGCCACCGATACGCTGCGGTTGTTGCCCGGCGATCGCGCGTTGCCAATGAGTCCCTGCGTCGGTGGGCGCGTATACTCCCAAAGCCGCGCGCCAGAACCCGCGTCGAGCGCGATGACCGTATTCGTGTTGGTCACGTACATCACGCCGTCGTAAACCTGCGGAGTTCCCTGCAATCGCCCGGCGTTGGGCACGGCGTAAACCCACTTCACGGCCATCCGCGCCACGTTCTCCCGGTTGATCTGCGTCATCGCCGAATAGCGGTTTCCGCTCAGTTGCCCGTGCATGCTGGGCCAATCCGACTGTGTGGTTACCAGCCGGTATTGCTCACCCGACTTGCGCAGCAAACGCATCTTGCCATCGGCTGTGCGCAGTTGCAGTTCACGGCCCGTGCTGGCGAATGCCAGTCCTTCCAGTTCGGTCCCATCCACAAGTTTCACGGTCATCTTCACGGGCGCGAAGCCGCGCCGGCCGCGAGGCATTGCGCGCATGTAGGCCACCAGCGCCGTGAAGTCCGCGGGCTGCAATTGCTGAAATGCGGGCATGCCCTTTCGCGGAACTCCGTCGCGAATGATCGACTTCAGCTCCTCATCATTCTTCGAAGCGAGGCTGGGGCGGATCGAAGGCGCATGTTCGCCTCCGTTGCCGTCGGCGCCGTGGCAGCCGGAGCAGCGGTTTAGGAACGAGGCGCGACCATCTGGCGCTTGTGCCAGTGCAATTGACGCGCAAGCGAACAGCAGTATCGCCTGTGCGCGGAAAGATCTCTCATGTCTCATGTGGTTAAGCCCTATGCTACCCCTTGGCCGTCAGGTCGAGTGCAACGTCCACGATCATGTCTTCCTGCCCGCCGACCATTCGCCGCCGGCCCAACTCAACCAGGATCTCGCGTGTATCGATTCCATATCGCTTCGACGCCGCTTCGGCGTGCCGGAGGAAGCTGGAATAGACGCCGGCATATCCAAGCGAGAGAGTCTCCCGGTCCACACGAACCGGCCGGTCCTGCAACGGCCGCACCAGGTCGTCGGCGGCGTCCATTAACGCAAAAAGTTCGCTTCCGTGTGGAATGCCCATGCGATTCATCACCGCGATGAGCGCCTCCAGCGGCGCGTTCCCGGCGCCCGCCCCCATCCCGGCCAGCGACCCGTCCACGCGCGTTGCCCCGTTCTGAATGGCGGCGATCGTGTTCGCAGTGCCCAACGACAGGTTGTGGTGCGCGTGCATGCCGCGCTCGGTTTTGGCGTCGAGCGTCTCGCCGAACGCCTGGAACCGCTCGGCAACCTCGTGCGTGAGCAGCGCGCCGGCCGAATCGACGACATAGACGCAGTGAGCGCCGTAGGATTCCATCAACTTGGCCTGCTGGGCTAGAAGCGCGGGAGGCAGCATGTGCGACATCATCAGAAACCCAACGGTGTCCATGCCCATCGTGCGCGCGTGTTCGATGTGTTGCTTGGCGACATCGGCTTCCGAGCAATGTGTGGCGATGCGGATGCTGCGCGCGCCAGACTCATAGGCGACGTGAATGTCTTCCACGGTCCCAATGCCCGGTAGCAGAAGCGCCGTCACGCGGGCATGGCTGACGTTCCCGGCCACCGCCGCGATCCATTCGGCGTCGCTGTGGGCGCCAAAACCATAAGTGCAACTCGACCCGGCGAGGCCATCGCCATGCGTAATCTCAATTGCATCCACCCGCGCGGCGTCGAGCGCTTTCGCAATCGTGACTACCTGCTCGATCGAATATTGATGGCGAATCGGGTGCATTCCGTCGCGCAGTGTTACGTCCTGGATGAAGATCTTGTTCGCTTGCATTCCGGTCTCCTAGGCTGCGGCGAGGCGTTCCGCCGTGGCTAATGCCGCCGACGTCATGATGTCGAGATTCCCCGCGTATGAAGGCAAATAGTGCGCCGCGCCTTCCACTTCCAGAAAGACCGTTGTCATGAGTCCTTGGAAGTTTCGTTTGCCTGGCAGGTTCACAGTGCGGCTGGTTCCCACCTGTTCAAACTGAACGGCCTGCTTTAACCGGTATCCCGGCACATACGATTGCACCTCGGCCACCATCCGTTCAACTGATTCCGCGATCGCCGATTGAGCGGCGTCGCCGGTCAGACAGAACACCGTGTCGCGCATGATCAGTGGCGGCTCCGCGGGATTGAGGACGATGATCGCCTTTCCGAGCGCCGCGCCCCCCACGCTCTCGATTGCGCGCGCGGTAGTCTGCGTGAACTCGTCGATGTTGGCCCGCGTGCCCGGTCCCGCCGACTTGCTAGCGATGGAAGCCACAATTTCGGCATAGTGAACCGGCGTAACGCGGGAAACAGCGGCGACGATGGGGATCGTCGCTTGTCCGCCGCAACTCACCATGCTGAGGTTGGGCGCGGCGAGATGATTGGTCAGGTTGACGACGGGAACGACGAACGGCCCGATTGAGGCAGGCGTCAGATCGATCACCTGCTTGCCATGCTTACGCAGAATCTCGTCGTGACGCTTGTGCGACTTCGCCGACGTGGCGTCGAATACGATGCGGATATCGGCAAACTCGGGCATGGTGACGAGTCCGTCGATGCCATCGTGCGTGGTGGGCACTCCCATTCGCCGGGCGAACGCCAGTCCATCCGAGGCCGGGTCGATCCCTACGAACGCACCCATCTCCAGTCGTTTCGAGTTCCGCTTCACCTTCACCAGCAGATCGGTTCCAATGTTTCCCGATCCGATAATCGCCACTTTTGTCGGCTGCACTACGATTGCTCCTTCACTTGATCGATCAGGCCGCGGCAGGCGTCCAGAAAGATCGTCGCATCCATGCTGAGGGCGGCGTACGTAACGCCCATCGAACGCCACTTCGCCACGCTCGCTGGATTATCGCAGAACATGCCGACGCATTTACCCGACTTGCGCGCCAGCGCGGCAATCTCGTACACGCGCGTCTCCACCTTCGGATGACCCACCTGGCCCGGCACGCCCAATGATTGCGAGAGATCGTACGGTCCGATGAAGATCACGTCGATACGCTCCACTTCGAGGATTGCCTCCAGGTTGGCGGTCCCGCTTTCGCCTTCGATATGGATGGCCAGAACCGAATCGCGATTCGCATTCGCCATGAAGGTGGCTGGATCGACGGCGCGATAGCTTGCGCCGCGCACGAAGGGCTGCAGTCCCCGCTCGCCTTCCGGCGCGAACATCGCCGAACGCACCATTCGCATCGCAGATTCCCGGCTGCCAATCTGTGGCACCTGCACGCCGGCCGCGCCCATGTCCAGCGGTTGGCGCACCAGCACGGGCTGATTCTCGGCCACGCGGACGATGGGAGAAATGCCGGAGCATTGCGCGGCGCGAATCAGGTTCTCGGCCGATTCCAGATCGATGCTGCCATGCTCGCGGTCGATGATTACGAAGTCGAACCCCGCAAGGCCGAGGATCTCCACCAGGGCGGGCGACGCGATCTCAAGAAAAGTGCCGAGCACGAACTGGCCCTCTCGCAGACGTTGGCGCAGGCTGTCTTGCGGAAGTGAACTCATTCGGATTCTTCCATGAACCTGTAGACTATCCCAGGTTTGGCAGGCGGCGCAGGGCACGGTGGGATTTATGGGTGCCCCAGGATTTACATTAGGAAGGAACGCGCCGGAAACATCACCATGGACGAATCCCTTCCCGTCATCTACCTCGCCCGCCACGGCGAGACGGCTTGGACCATCACGGGCCAGCACACCGGGCGTACGGATCTGCCGCTTACGCCCGCGGGCGAGCAGAGCGCTCGCTATCTCGCCGAACGGCTGGCCAGCCTGAGCTTCGCGAGGGTGTTCACAAGTCCTTTGCAGCGCGCCAGACGAACCTGCACACTGGCGGGGTTTGAATCGGTGGCCGATGTTGACCCCAACCTGGTGGAGTGGGACTACGGCCAATATGAGGGTCTTCGCGGCGTGGAGATCCGTAAAGAGAACCCCGGATGGCATCTGTTCCGCGATGGTTGCCCGGGTGGCGAATCACCTGCCCAAGCCACGGCACGTGCGGCGGAGGTCGTTCGCCGCGCGCGGGCCGTCGAAGGGAACGTGCTGCTCTTTTCCAGCGGGCACTTTCTTCGTACGCTGGCCGCGGTGTGGATTGGGGTCGATCCCGCCGTGCTGAGCATGTCGTTGCTTCTGAGCACCGCGAGCGTGAGCGTGCTTGGCTACGATCGCCAACTCTCGCGGCCGGTGATCCGCCTGTGGAACGAGACGCGGCATTCCGGATGAGCATCGCAAAATAGGAAGAAATATGTCCTCTACCCATCAACCGCTCACGTCTCGGCCTTCGTGGCGCGCGCTTCAGGCACATTTCGAGAAGATACGTGCTCTCCACTTGCGCGAACTCTTTGCGGACGACGCAATGCGCGGAACAGTAATGTCGGCCGAAGCGGCAGGCCTCTACCTCGATTATTCGAAGAATCGCATCACAGCCGAGACAATCGCGCTGCTGCTCCAACTGGCGGATGAGTCCGGGCTCCGCTCCCGTGTCGATGCCATGTTTGCCGGGACTAAAATCAACACCACCGAGAATCGTGCCGTGTTGCACGTGGCGCTGCGCGCGCCCGCTGGCGCGTCCATCCAAGTGGACGGCCACAATGTCGTTTCCGACGTCCACGCGGTGCTCGACCGGATGGCCGCTTTCTGCGATCGCGTCAGGGCAGGCGACTGGAAAGGCCACACGGGCAAGCGCATTCGTAACATTGTCAATATCGGCATCGGAGGTTCCGATCTCGGCCCCGTCATGGCCTACGAGGCGCTCAAACACTACAGCGAACGCAAGATGATTTTTCGCTTCGTTTCCAACGTCGATGGCGACGACTTCGCCGAAGCCGTTCAGGATCTCGACGCCGCTGAAACTCTGTTTATCGTCTCCTCTAAGACGTTCACCACTCTCGAAACGATGACCAATGCCCATACAGCGCGGCAATGGCTCGTCGGCGCGCTTGGGGGCGCGGAGTCCTCGGTCGCCAAACACTTCGCCGCCGTTTCGACCAATGCCGCGGAGGTGGCTCGATTCGGGATCGACACGGCCAACATGTTCGGATTCTGGGACTGGGTAGGCGGGCGCTATTCGATGGATTCCGCCATTGGGCTCTCGACGATGCTGGCCATTGGCCCACAACATTTCCGTGAGATGCTTGACGGCTTTCATCAAATGGACCAGCATTTTCGCACCGCTCCCTTCCAGCGGAATCTACCCGTTCTGATGGGGCTGCTGGCAGTGTGGAATACGAACTTCCTGGGCGCGGAAACGGTTGCCGTGCTGCCGTACGAGCAATATCTCAAACGGTTCCCGGCTTATCTGCAGCAACTGACAATGGAAAGCAACGGCAAACATACGACGCTGGATGGGGCGGCGGTGGATTATCAA
>CAYUZM010000055.1:12715-14248 GCA_964449665.1 uncultured Solibacteraceae bacterium | reverse complement strand
TAGACGAACGTCGTCGCGGTGCCGCCGACATAGGTGGTGGCGCGATCGACGATGAAAGTGATGATAACGGGGCTTGCATCGATTGTTATGTGAGCGTCGGCGAGTGTTTTGACCTTGGTGCGCAGCGCAGAGCCCGATTCTGAGCGTGCGGAAAACCACCAGCCCGCGACTATCAGGCGTCGAAGGTCTTTGGCGCTCATGTCGGTGAGGCGGCTCTGAGTCATGATGAAGCCGCTGCCGGATTTGGCCAGCCTTGGTGTGATCAATTGCGCGGCTTCCTTGTGACGAAACATCGACAGCTGGTCGAGATAGAGCCGGACGATGCGCTGCGGTTCATGAATGCGTGGATCGACGGAACCGTCACATTCGGCGCTGAGAAGATCGGCTTCGTAGGCCGCTTGTAAGTTTGTCGTTACAGTCCAGATTGCGCCGATGTCTTCGCAAGTTTTACTCGCGAACTTTGGTTTGAAGTTTCGTTTGCCGTGGCCCAGCCGGTACTCGCCGTCAGACGTGAGCAAATGTGTCGTTTGCACGCCGTTTCCCGAAATTCCGCCATAGGTTTCGACAACTACGCCGCGAAGTCTGGTTTGCGCGGGGCCGATCACCGAGAGGGTGAATGAGGGAAGGGCCGCTACAAGAATGGGCATGGCACGAAGATAGCTTTGAGTGATTGTGGCATACCGGCGACTCTTCGCTACCGCCGCGCAACGGTTGCGGGCGCTTCCTCCGGGACGAGGTGTTTGATGTTGCCTTCGCTGGGGGTGCTGACGCGCAGGCGGCGGTGGTCGGTGGGCAGGTGGAGGCGGCCGCGCAGGAGCGGCGGAATCGGCTTGATGCGGGGGCTTTCGCCGACGTGGGAGACGTGATCGGCGAGGGGCGGGCAGCCGTGCGTTTGTTCGGGGAAGCGTTCGGTGAGGTTGCGGCGCTGCTGGAGGTCTTTCAATTCTTTCAGCGCGGCGGTTTGCATGCGCTGGTAGCGTGATTGGGCGCGGGAGAGGCGGTCGATTTTGATGTCGTCGACGGCCTCGGCCGCGCAGAGTTTGTCGACGGCGCGCTGCAGGGAGTGGAAGGTGGTTTCGGCGGAGGCGATCTCACGGACGAACATGAGTTCGAGTTCGCCTTTGGCGTTGTACTGGCGGGCGAGAGCGGCGGCGCTGGCTTGGGTGGGGCCTTCGGGGGCGGTGGTGCCGTATGTGGTTGGCTTGGGCGTGGGGGACGGGCCCGGCGAACTGGCCGACTCAGTGGTCGGCACGCTGAACGGCATGCGGTTCAACGGCAAGCCGGTGCCCGTGCGCCTGGACCGCGTCGGCACCGCGGTTTAATCAAATGCTGCAAACGGGAACGGAGTGATCGGGTGGGCTAATGCCCACCCGATCACTCCGTTCCCGCAGTCTGTTTCAGCTTCCCTTCTTCACGTCGTAGCAGTGCAGTTTATCCTGGTCGCGGATGTACAACTTCCCGTTGGCCACCACCGGGTGTTGCCAGCTGTCCTTCCCGCTCTTCTCCGGAATGTCGAAAGACCCCTTCAACTCG
>CAYUZM010000055.1:0-12705 GCA_964449665.1 uncultured Solibacteraceae bacterium | reverse complement strand
TGACATCGCGCGAATCTCCTTGCGATTTGAAGATCGCGCGGGAGCGTGCGCCGGCAACCACGGAACGCGGGCAATCCGTTGAGGGGGAAGAGCGAAATAATTTCGTGAGGGCTGTTACTGGACAGCGGCGATGCACTCGATTTCGACGCGGGCGTCGCGAGGGAGGCGGGCGGCCTGGACTGTGGCGCGGGCGGGGGGATTGGTGGCGAAGTAGCGGGCGTAGACCTCGTTCATGGCGGGGAAGTCGGCCATGTCGGCAAGGAAGACGGTGGTTTTGAGGACGGTATCGAGCGAGGCGCCGGCGGCTTCGAGGACGGCGCGGAGGTTGTCGAGCACGCGGGCTGTTTGTTCGGCGATGCCGCCTTCGACGATTTGGCCGGTGGCGGGGTCGAGGGGGATTTGGCCGGAGAGGTAGGCGATGCCATTGTGGATGGTGGCCTGGGAATAGGGTCCGATGGCGGCGGGTGCGGAGGGCGTGGCGACGATGAGTTTGGCGGACATGGTTTAGAGATTAGGGTAGCGCGGGCGGGGGGCTTGCCAGCAGCGTGGGATGGGGCGAGCCGGTCAGCAGCAGCCCTTCAGAAACGCTTCATGCAATGCCTGGCGGTGATCGGCGGTCGCTTCCGGCGCGCCCTCGACGGGCATGCTGCGGAACATGCGCCGCTCCAGTTTTTCGCGCAGCATCAAGCGCGCGCGGTGCAGCCGCTGCTTCACGACGTCTTCGCTCAGCCCCAGCACGTGCGCCGTCTCGGCCGTCGACAGCTCCTCGACATCGCGCAGAAGAAGCACGGGCCGGTAGCTTTCCGGCAGCGACGCGACGGCGTCCTTGAGCACCGCGCGCAGTTCCGTGCGCAGAAACTCCTCATCGGGTCCGGCGGAGTGATCCGCGACCACCTGCCCCACGCCCTGTTCATCGAGCGACACTTCGTGATCGGGCGCGAACAGGCTTTTGGGCCGCTTCATCATGCCTCCCTTGCGGGCGTGGTTGAACATCCAGGAGCGGATGTGTTCGGGTTCGCGCAACTGCCGGAAGCGTTCAAAGGCCTTCAGCAGCGTCTCCTGGGCCACCTCTTCAGCGTCCTCGCGCTGCCCGCACACGAGGAACGAGTATTGAAACAGTTTCGTGCGGAAGATCTCGACGAACCGGCTGAACGCCTCGGGCTTGCCCGCGAGCAGATCGCGCGCCAAGTCAATTTCGATGGCGCGTTGTTCGCCGGGCGCGGCTATGCTCACACCTTGATTGTAGCTTCGGCCACCGGCGCACCGGCCGCGAGCACAACGGTCTCCACCTCTGGCCGCTCGTGCAGAGTGTTGTGGATCAGGCAGGAGCGCACGGCGCGCAGCAGGCCTTCTTCGTGGCGCGCCTCCAGCACGGGCGCCGTGAACTCGATTCGAAACTTGCCCAAACGCGCGGGCGCGGACGCTTTTTCCGCCTCGACGCGCACCGACAAGCCCGCCTCCGGCAGCTTGCGGGCCTTCAAATATTGCAGCGCGTAATAGCCCGCGCAGGTGCCCAGCGAGGCCAGCATTAACTCCGGCGGCGTCATGCCGCCATCGCCTCCGCCGTTTTCGTGCGGCTGGTCGCACAACAGTTCGTGTCCCCGTGCCGCCGCCACGAACGATACTCCACCGCCATGACGAATTTGCACTTCCATATGATTGCTTACCGCCTCCAACCATGCAGATGCGGCCTGGCGGCGAACGTGACATCCATGCGCGGCCAACGCGAAGCGACCTTCGCCCCGCGCCGCCGCGCCCGGCCGCAATCCGAAGCTGGCTTCGACGGCGCCCACGCAACTTCAATCAGTTAGCGCTGGCACGGCGCGTGCATTCTTCCGCCTCCGTAAGGAGACGCTGCATGCACAATACCGACCGAACTCAGCTTGAGTTCGAAACCGACAGCGAGAGCTACGAGTTTGAGTCCGAAGCCACGCCCTGCAAATGTGGCGGGCACAGATCCGAGGTCCTCAATGAAGTGGACGAGATGGAACTTGCCGCCGAGTTGCTTGAGATCAACGACGAGGACGAACTCGACCAGTTTCTTGGCAAGTTCATCAAGCGCATTGGCGGCCCCGTGAAGAAGTTCGTGAAGTAGCCTGTTGGCGGCGGGCTGTTAAAGGCGCTGAAGGGCGCAGCGATGACCGCCGTGCCCGGGCTTGGCGCCATCGTCGGCGCGGCCACGGCGCTTGGCTCGGCGGTGAAGAGCGCCACCGCGGCTCCGCCGGCCGAGCCCACGGTGGAAGACGCGGGCGAGATTTTCGGCCTCGAACTGGAAGGCATGAGTCCTGAAGACCAGGAGTTTGAAGTGGCCCGCCGCTTTGTCCGGTTTGGAGCCGAAGCGGTGGCACAAGCCGCCGATGCGGGCGAGGCCGCCAGTCCCGAACAAGCCGCTCACGAAGCGGTGGACCGCGCGGCTGCCCGCCATGCTCCCGGATTGCAACGCCGCCGCTATGCGCAACGCAGCCAGGGCGGGCAATACGGCCAGGGCGGGCAATATTCGCGCCACGGGCAAAGCGGACGGTGGGTCCGCCGCGGACGCCAGATCATTCTGCTCGACATGTAAATCGTCATGAACGGCGCAACCACGGCATTGTCGTTGATCTCGGGCGAGGCGCGCTCGCTGGTGAGCCGCATGGACCGCATCATGCCCTTTGCGCTGCACATGACCATGGTGGGCGCGGCCGGCGCGTCGCTCGAAGCGCAGCGGTCCATTCAATCGCAGTTGGACCGGGAGATCGACGGCCTGCGCCAGTCGGTAACCACGTTCATCGACTCGTTGGAAGAGCAGCCCGCGCCCGCGGAGGCGCAGCGCCGGCTCGCGTTTCTCAAGCTGCGGTTCAATCTGATGCTCTCGCACTTCGACATCTATTCCGACGTGCTGGTGCAGCGCAGCGAACACGAACACGGCATTCAGTTGGCCGGGCTCGACGCGGTGGCGAGCGAAGGGATGCGCATTCCCGGCTACGATGGCGGACTGCCGCCCGTGCTGTGTTATCTCGACCGCGGGCAGGGCGCCGCGATCCGCCGCGCGCGCACGAAGCTGCCTGGCGGCAGCGACAATCCCGTGGCGCTCATCCGCATGCCGCGCGAACGCATGGTGGGCAGCGGTATCGGTTCGTCGCTGCTGCACGAAGTCGGCCACCAGGTGGCCGCATTGCTCGACCTGGTCACGGCGCTGCGCCTGAAGCTGCAGCGCCAGGCGAACGGGAAACCGCAATCGGCCTGGACGTTTTTCGAGCGCTGGATCTCGGAGATTGTCGCCGACTACTGGTCGGTGCTGAAACTCGGCGTTACGTCCACTGCCGGTTTGATCGGGGTGGTTAGTTTGCCCGCGCCATTTGTTTTCCGCATCGGCCTGGACGACCCGCATCCGTTCCCGTGGCTGCGCGTGCAGCTCAGTTGCGCCATCGGCGGCGCGCTCTATCCCGATGCCCAATGGCGCCAGGCGGCCTCGGCTTGGGAACAGTTATATCCGTTGGACGACCGGCCCGGCGCCCAGCGCGAACTCATCCAGCAACTGCTCGATGGCATTCCGGCCTTTCTCGACGTGCTGCTCGGCTTTCAGCCGCCGGCCTTGCAGGGGAAAGCGCTGGGCGACCTTCGCGAGCACACCCGCACGCCCGCCGCGCTGCGCGAACTCGGGCCGCGGCTTCGTTGGGGAGAGCAAAAAAAAGGCCTGCCACCCAGCGTTGCCATCGCCGCCATCGGGCAGGCGCGTTTTGAAGGCCGCATGACGGCGGGCCGCGAGTCGGCATTTTTGCGAGAGCTGTTAGTCGAATGGGCGCTGCGGAGGTTCAACGAGCCGTCCGGGCCCTGCGAGACGCCAAAGATTCAAAGGACAGGAGAACAATCATGAGCACAGGACCATTCCCCCCGCCCCGGAACGGCAGCGATCTTCCCGAACCGTACCGCGTGGAAATCACAGGCGGAACCATCGGCACGCGCGTCACCGCGCCGACTCCCATCGCCGGCGACGTCGCCGGACTGTGGATCACCATCAAGAACCGCTCGGCGGCCATGGAGTTCCCCCGCTACGACGAGTTCATCACGCGCGTGCTCTGCCAGAACGAAAGCGTCACCGGCGACGACACCGGCGAGCCCGTGCCCGGCGATTGCGCGAACAAAAATCCGCGCCGCGTGGACCGCACGCTGCGCCAGCGCAAGCGGCAGTTGCTTGCGCCGTATCACGGCGTGGACAGTTACAACCTGCTGCGCGCGGCCACGGAAGCGTTCCTTCTGATGGAGTGCGGCGTGTTCCTCGACGAGACGGCCGACGACCTGGCCGGACTGGAAGAGTCGCGCCTCGGCGAGGTCGTCGACGCCGATCGCGCCCGCGACTACCTCAGCGGCTACCTCGAAGACCATATGGGCATCAAGGTGCTGCCCTACCTGAAGCGCATTGTGGATGGCGCTCTGAAGGGCGAGCCGCTCATCGAGTCGCCCTACTGTCTGGGCGTGCTGCGCTCACGGTTGAGCTGCCCGTGCCTGATCGAACTCATCTGGTCGTACTGGCTGGAAGAAGGCATGCTGGTGCAGACGACGAACGCGCTCACGATGCGCTTCCAAAACCGCCGGGCGGGCGGCGACAAAGACCCGCTGCTGCATCTTGAACTCGATTCGCTGCGTCCCGTCGGCAACCTTCTGTGGGGCTTTCTGCAAGACGAGATGCATCGCCTCACGCTCGGCCGGCGCGCCTACGAATACGACCACCACTACGGCATCAACCTTGTCGGCAAGGCCGTTCCCAAGCTTGCTTCGGCCGACAGCCGCTCGCGCTTCCTGGACGCGTTCCACAACCTGCTCTATCGCTGTTCGGTCTTCTTCAAGGAAGAGGCGAACACGATGGTGATCCCCGATGGGTTCCCGCTGTTGAACGCGTTGAAGGAGGTCCACCTGCTGCTGGCCGAGGGCATGCACAACCAGTACGGAGACCTGCCCTGGACGGCGCGCGTCGAGATGATGGTGATGCAGTGGCTGCTGGCACGGCCGGAGATTCGCGACTTCCTCCGCGGACGCCCGATGGTGCCCTACAGCGAAGGCTGGATGGGACAAGTGGACGCGATGAAGTCCCTGCAGGGATGGAATCCGGCCAGCGTCACGCACTTCCGCAACCTGGCGGTTTTCGGTGAGCAGGTGATGCTCTCCATCCGCTTCGGCAATTGGAACGACGAAGTGTCGGGCGACGTGGCCAAGGCCTGGGCGCACTACTGGAAGCCTGAAATTCAGGGCTATCTGCACGCCTATCGCGCCGTGACCGGCGTTGACCTGACGGTGGAACCCGTGAACTCCGTGATGCCGGGCCTGCTGCTGCGCGACAGATTGGCGGCCAACGCATCATCCCAGTCGAGAACGAATGGATAGGGCGAGGAGGTATCGACATGCGAAACAGCTTTGATTACGCACAAGCCGAGTTTGAAGACGAGATGGAGTTCTTCGACGAGATTGAACAAGCCGATCTCGAAGCCAGCGCCGACGGCGAAACAGACGAATTCGAGTACGAGTTCGAGAGCGGCGGCGAAGCCAAGCAGGTTCTCGACCCGGCGCTCTTCCATCCGCAGCTTGGCTACGGCACTCCGGCCGCATCCGAGCTGGAATACGAGAGTGAAGACAACGAAGAGGAACTTCCCGGCAAAAGCTCTTCCCGCGGCCCGATTCGGAAACCCAGGGAGCATCCCTACCGGGTGATCTGCCGCCTCACGAGTACCTTCCAGGACCCCGGCTACACCGGGGGCACTCCGGTCAACTTCGCCGGAACGGGAACGCTGATCAGCCCGAAACACATCCTTACCGCGGGCCACAATGTGCGGAATACCTTCGGCGGCAAAATCCTCACCGCCAGGGCGGTGACGGCGGCCCCAGGCCGCGACCGCGCCGACCTCCCCTTCGGCACCGTCACCATGTCCGGCTTCAAAGCCAAAAACGAATGGATGAACGACCAAAACCCGTGCTTCGACTACGCGCTACTCGAGCTTTCCGAGAGCATTGGCGGGAAAAGATTCGCGTCGATCGGCAATAAACCGCTCGGCTACTGGGGAGACTTTCAAAGCGGCAACAATACGCGTCTGAAATTCGTCGAGCCGAACCAGTTGCGCAAACAGTCGGTGCATGTTGCCGGATACCCAGGCGACAAGTGCGGATACCTTGCCATCGAAAGGTACAAGCGCGGCGGCATCTGCACCTACCGGCCCGCGGGCGCCATGTCCAAGCAACTCACCGATTGCTTCAACGCCGGCCTCCACGCCTCGGCCCAGTTCGGCGACAAAGGCAAGATGATCGATCCGCTTCCCTCGGGCGGCGGCGCGCACATCTTCATCTACGATGCCGACACCTGCAAAGGCCACAGCGGCAGTCCAGTGTGGGTCCAAAACGGTTCGCTGCGCTATCTGATCGGCGTTCACACCGGGCCTTATTCGAAGGCCAAGGGAAGCTGTGCCGACGTGGTGCCCGCGGGCTCTTCGGCCGACGCCAATCGCGCAGTGCGGGTCACCACAAATATGCTGGACAACCTCCACAAGTGGATGGGCAAGTAAGGAACCTCGGACATGCCCGCCCCGAGCGTGTTTCATCCCCAACTGGGGTACGGGATTCCCGTCGCCGGTGAGTTGCCCTTCTCCGGCCAACTGCCCGTCTCCGGCGAATTGGAAGACGAGATCATCGGCCGGGGCGACTCGCGGTCGCCCGTCAAGGATACGTCCAAGATGCCGTACCGGTGGATCTGCCAGATCATCGCCACGGTGCAAGACCCAGCGCTGAACAAGGGCGCTCCCACGCCCTTCGTGGGCACGGGGCTGGTCATCAGCCCGCGCCACGTGCTGACCGCCGCGCACACCGTCTGGTTTCAGAAGGACGGCGGCGTCTACCGCGCCAAGCAAGTGGAAGTCTCGCCCGGCCGCAGCCGCGGCTCGAAGCCCTTCGGGACCTATCGCATCACCGGCGCGAAGTTCCCCAAGGAGTACGCGCCGGTGACGGCCGGGAGCTGCTACGATTACGCACTGCTTACCTTGGACGAAAGCATCGGCGGGAAGCGATTCAAGGCGATTGGCAACGAACCGCTCGCTTACTGGGGCAGCCGGCTCAAGGGCCACGATACGCGCTTGGAGTATGTCGAACCGGCGGCGCTTCGCAAGAAGTCCGTTCATGTGGTGGGCTATGCCGGCGACAAGTGCGGCTTCCTTCCCATCGTGCCGTTCAAGCCGGGCGACCGCTGCTACGACGGCCGCCCCACGCCCGGCGACGAAACCCTCAAAAAGTGCCTGAAGAACGGCCTCGCCGGCAGCGCGCAATATGGCGATAAAGGCAAGGTGCTCGACATGCGTTCAGGCGGCCCCGCGCAGTACCTCATCTACGACGCCGACACCTGCGGGGCCCAAAGCGGCGCGCCTGTCTGGATGCAATCGGGCGGCAAGCGCTACCTGGTGGGCATTCACACCGGTGCGTTTCATCAGGCCAAGGGCAGTTGCGCCGATGCCACCGCGGGCGCGCGCGGCGACGCCAACCGCGCAATCCGCATCGATCGAACCGTGCTGCGGAACGTCATGAGTTGGATACCGCCCCAATAAGGCGGTTCGGAAGGCGCTAAGCCGCCCCGGCCCGCGCTAAGCCGATTCGGCCCGCTGCGTGGGTTCGGTCTGCACGGCCGGGCCCTTTGCCCGCCGGAGTTGAATGGCCCGCTCGGTGACGCCCAGCCGCTCCGCGGCGCGCTTCACGCTGCCCTCCTCGAGTTCCATGGCCGCGTTCAGGGCCGCTTCCTTGGCCTCGCGGGCAATCTCCTGCAAGCCGACGCCGAGCGTCAACGCCTGCCGAACGGACTGCAGGAACGTGCTGTCGGGCCACGCCTGCTCGTGCCCGCCGGCCACGGGCCGCTCCTGGTCGGGCAAGCTGGCCGGGCTCACCATGCGCGCACCGCAATGGCGGTGCATGATGCGCGCGATCAATTGCCGCAGGTCGCGCACGTTGCCCGGATAGTCGCGCGTGAGCAGATAGGCTTCGAGCGCCGGGTCGAGCGAGAGCTCGATCGACGGTGGTTGCGGGCCGCCCCGCGCCATGCGGCGTACGAAGGGCCGGGCCGGGGGAATCACATCCTCGCGCCGTCGGCGAAAGGGCGGCAGCACCAGCGGCACGCTCGCGAGGCGGTAATAAAGGACGCGCCGGAAGGTGCCCTCGTCCACGATGGCGCGCAGGGCGCGATTGGTCGCCGCCACTAGCCGGAACTCTGCCTTTTGCTACTGGTTGCCGCCGACGCGCTTGTACGTTTTCTCCTGGATGACGCGCAGCAGTTGGGCCTGCAGCGTGAGGGGCAACTCGCCAATCTCGTCGAGAAACAGCGTCCCTTCATGCGCCAGTTGAATGGCGCCCGCGCGGCGGGCCACGGCGCCGGTGAAGGCGCCGCGTTCGTGGCCGAACAGTTCGCTGCCCGCCAGTTCCGGCATCAACGTGGTGCAATCGACCACCACCAACTCGCGCTTCACGCGCCGCGTGTCGAGCCCGTGAATGAGCCGCGCCGCCAGTTCCTTGCCCGTTCCGCTTTCGCCGGTGAGCAGAATTGGCTCCTGCGCAAACACCGCCGCCTCCACCAACTGCCGCAGCAGTTTGCACCATGCCGCGCTTTGCCCGATCATGTTTTCGCGCACGATGGGCGACTTCACGCGCTCGTCCACCGCGTCCCAACGCTCGAGCCGCGACGCGATCTCTCGCGCTGAATCGGCCCCGTTCCAGAACAGGACGTCGGACGCGCCGGCCTCCAGCAGCGGCCATGGACTGAATTCGGAAAGCGTGCGCGGGCCGGTTCCCAACGCCACGATGCAACGGTCTTCGGCGAGTGCGGCCGTGCGAATGAGCTTGCGCAACTCGTCGCCGGATTGGTCGAAAAGAAGGACGCCATTTCCCTGGGGAGGCCACGAATTAGGTGTGACGATTTCTAATCCCGCCGCGGCCAGCGCAGCGCGGATGCCGTCCGCGTTCTCCGATGCCACGCGCGTGCACGCGTGGAGCCACACCTGCATGTCCGAACCTCTCGGCAAATGGCAGATAAGAGCAGTGTTCGGAGAAAGACACCGCTGGATCCCAACCGTTCCAGGTCCCCTCGAGCAGTGAAAATCTTAGCTCAATCCCAGAAAACGCGCAAGCCATTTTGGTACTGTTTCTTATTCATCGCCCCCGGCGGGGGCCGTTCGCCTCCTTTCCCCCCCTCACGAGAACGTCCTCTCAATCCGGTAGAATCCAAAAGCCGGAATGACTGCCATGCTTGTGACCCGCCGTTCGCTCCTCACGCTGCTTGCCTCCACCGCCGCCGGACCGTCTGCCCATGCCGCGGTAGCGTGGCCCGCGCCTTTCCGCCGCCGCATTCTCGACTATCTGGAAACGCACCGCCGCCCGGAAGGCGCATACGGATGGTCAAGCGACGTGCAGTCGCAACTCACGCCGAGCTTCGCCGCCGCGGGCTGCTATCACCTGCTGGGCGAAAAGGTTCCAGGCGCCGCCCAGGTGGCCGCCTTCGTGCGTGATCACTACCCCGCGCCCGAGCCCCGCCGCACGGACCGCCCGATGTGGCGTCTGGATTTCGAACAGGTGCAGACGCTGCTCTGGCTCGGTGAATCCATCGAGAGCTTTCGCGCGCCTGCCGCCACGTGGACCGCGCCCTCCGTGCTCACCCCGCGCTATGAACTCAACCGCCAGCCCGTGCTGCAGAACCAGGCGATGGCCGTTCACATCCGGCATCTGTTGAAGATTGCGCCGCCCGCCGACGGCAATGCCGAATGGCGCGACTACTTCCTGGCCCGCTTGCGCGCCGACGGCACCTTCAACAACACGCCCGCCTCCGATGGCTCGGGCGGCCACGTGATGAACACGCGCTGGGGTGTGCTGGCCGCCGCCGCGCTCGGCCTGCAATTGCCCGCCGCGCCCGGCCTTGCGGAGTGGGTGCGGGCCTGCCAAATGCCTTCGGGCGGTTTCACGTGGATGCCGCAACCCACGCTCGGCGCCGTGGATGATCTGGCCTACACGTGGTGCGCGTTGCAGGTGCTGGAACATCTTGGGGCCAAGGCCGCCCACCCGAAGAAGTGCGCCGCCTGGATCGAATCGCTGCAAACCTCCGAAGGCGGCTTCCAGGACCGCGCGCATGGCGAACCCAATCCGCTCGCCACGTATTACGCGCTTTCGTGCCTGCACATGCTCAACCACGCCCCGGACGGCGGCGTGGCGCCCGCTCCCCGTGCGCGCCGCGTGCCCGTACCCGCGGGCCACGATGTTTTTGCCATTCAACTGGAAGCACCCGGCGGCGGGTCCACGCGCGAGGCCGTGCAGTTGGCGAAATCGCTCGGCATTCACATTTGGGCCGCGAAGAACTCGCCGTCCGGCTGGGTGGACGACGCCCGCCGCATTGCCGCCGAAGAGAAAGCGCCGGTCACCTTTGCGTTTGGCGACGAAGAGTACGGGACTTACTATGGCGTGCCGGGCCTCGGCGTCTATTCGCACCTCGTCGATATCCACGCCCCGCATGGCGCCGACTTCGGCAAACCCGTGC
The DNA here is from genome assembly GCA_964449665.1 of uncultured Solibacteraceae bacterium. Classification (GTDB taxonomy): domain Bacteria; phylum Acidobacteriota; class Terriglobia; order Bryobacterales; family Bryobacteraceae; genus JAFLBB01. The sequence continues at coordinate 2,183 of CAYUZM010000055.1, read as the reverse complement.
CGCTCAAGAACCATCCCTATCTCTACGAAGAGTTCCGCGACACGCGCATCGCCCCGCTTCATCGCGGCGCGGGCCGCCTCATCTGGCAGTGCAACGACAACGAGGAGATCAGCCGCGTCCTGCTCGACGAAGCTACGCTCACCGGCTCCTACGCCGCCATCGCCAGCTTCCATTTCGGTATTCAAGACTTCGCCCATACCTATCCGTTTCTCCATCGCTGGTACGGCCGCATTCCCTTCGTTGGCCTGTTGGACGCGCACACGGCGGAAAGCTGGTGGTGGGGCGATCAGCTTGGCGGGCAGAAAACGCTTTTCCTTGCGAAGGAACCCAGCTGGGAGGGCTGGCTGGAGGCGCTGCAGAACAACTGGGTCGTCTCCGTGCGCCACGACGCCGCCACGGGATGGAACACGCACATGACCGGCGGCCAGCCGCACGTGCGCGAGGCCGTGAGGAAACGCGAGGCGCAATGGAAATGGTGGGACGCCGCCGGCCGCCCATCGCGCCGCCCCGCGGCTTCGCTCGTGCTGCTGCGCCCCGGAACGTCGTTTGAAACCGGCGCGCCCCACGCCGAGGCGAAGGACGATCTCGCCCTCCGCCTGCGTCTTTGGCAGGACAACTCCCAACAGGGTCGGCCCAAGGACGCGCGCGCCGAACTCGTGTCCCTGCGCGTCGACGGCAAACATGCCACGCCCACGCTGCACGACTCGGCGGCCGACCGCTATTACCTTCTCCCACTCCGGCGTTTGCCCGGTACGCATCGCGCAGAAGCGGAAGTGCGGCTGCTCGCGTCGGGCAAGGTCGAAACGCACACGGTTGCGTGGAACGGCTAGCTTCCCGCCGCTTGCTGCTCGTCCCGCGGCGAGCCTTCGTTGTAAACGCTCCCGGCTTGCTTTTGTGACAAAACCTACTGTATGCTTCCTCCCACCAGGGGCTTTGAATGCCTCCGTTGTTTCTAAAACTTAATGAGGTTAGGAGTCACGCCGCAATGCTTAAGCATGTGTGTACGCTGCTCTTTCTCGCGTGCGCCGCGTTCGCGCAAACCACCGGCACCGCAACGCTGGTAGGAACTCTCACAGACAACACGGGCGCCATTGTTCCCGGCGCAACCGTCACCATCGTCAACACGGAGACGCAGTTCGTTTCCAATTCACAGACCACGCCGGAAGGCGCTTACTACATTCCCAATCTCATTCCCGGCACCTATCGCCTGACGATCGAAGCCCAGGGCTTCAAGCGCTACGTGCGTGAAGGGATCATTCTGCGCACCAGCGAGCAGCCGCGCCTCGACGTGCAACTCGAAGTCGGCGCGGTCACGGAATCGATCAACGTTTCCGGTTCCGCTCCGCTGCTGGAAACGGAAACGACCTCGACGGGGCAGATTCTCGAAGGCGACACCATCGTCAAGATTCCTGTTCTGCAGAAGTACGTTTTCCGCGTGCTGCTTTACCTGCCCTCGACGTCGAACATCAACGGCCAGCACGTGGTTGGGCAGCGCGAACGCTCGATGGGCTACACGCTGGATGGCGTTGGCGGCAAAGAGCCCGTGCGGTCGATGATCTCGACCACGAACGCGGTCACCTCCACTACGATCGACGCGTTGCAGGAAGTGAAGCTGTTCACCACGGGCATGCCCGCTGAGTTCGGCCACTCGGCCGGCGGCCTGCTCTCCACGGTTTTCAAGAGCGGCACCAACACCTGGCACGGCTCGGCCGAAGACCGCTACATCTCGAAGCCGCTGATCCACCGCACGTACCTGGAGCAGTTGCCGCGCGTGAATCCCTTCAGCTATCACGAACTCTCCGGAACCATGGGAGCGCCCATTTATATCCCGAAAATCTATAACGGCAAAGACAAGACCTTCTGGTTCTTCGGCTTTCAGCGTCACCATGAAAAGGGCGGAGAAACCGCCACGCTCGCCGTGCCGTCGCCGGAAATGCTGGGCGGCAACTTCGCGTTCCCCGGCGCGAATCAGATCTTCGATCCCGCCACCACTACCCAGGATGCCGCGGGCGCTTGGTCGCGGCTTCCGTTCGCGGGCAACCAGATTCCCACCAGCCGCTTCGATCCGGCCATCCGGAATTTCCTGAGCAACAATCCCTACACGCCGCAGAATCAGAATCCGGCACCCATCGGCTACAACGCGGCCACCGGTCCTACGAACAACCTGGTTTCGCCGACGAACC
>CAYUZM010000054.1:0-14316 GCA_964449665.1 uncultured Solibacteraceae bacterium | reverse complement strand
TACTCGGCGGAAAAGTTATTCCCCTGGACACTGAACTCCTGAACGGCATCGGGACTTGGCGAAGGATTGGCGCCGTTCACAATCCCATTGGTGTTGTTTCCGCCATCCAGCAAGAACCCTGTTTGATTGCCGCGCGTTCCGCTGATTGAATTCGCGGACGCGTAGGACGCGCCAGCGATTTGAAACTGCCCGTAGCCGCCCGCGCCGCGGCTGGAGACGCCGGCGTTCAGGCGAATCAGATTCAACACGTTCCGCCCATTGAGAGGCAACTCTTCCACGCGCTTCTGTTCCACCACCTGGCTCAAAGTGGCCGAATTGGTCTGGAGCATCGTCACCGAATCGCTTACCGTGACGGCTTCATTCACCGTTCCGACCTGCATGGCGACCGGAATCGTTACGCTCTGGTCGACCGGGACAATCACCCCGCGGCTCTCAAACGCGCGGAATCCCTGCTTCTCCACTCGCACCGTATACTGGCCGGCGGGCAGGCGTGGAACCAGGAACTCTCCCGTCGTTCCGCTCGACGCTTTTCGCAACACGCCCGTGGCTTCGTTCGTTGCGCTGACGTCGGCATCGGGAATGGCCGCATTGGAAGCGTCGCTGACTGTTCCCAGCAGAGTTCCCGTCGCCTGTCCATGGGCTGGAATCGCCAGCCCGATGAGAAAGCAAGCAATCGTCGTGACTCGATGGAATCTTTGCATGGCGCCTCCCAGTCGTGTATTGGAAGGAGTGTAAGGAGCGGCGATCGTGAATTCAATGCCGCGAAGACAACCCGTCCAGCCGTCTGGACAATTGCGCCGCCGCTATGCATCGCGAGGCAGCACGAAACCACCATCCACACGCAACGTGGAGCCGGTGATGTATGACGCACGGTCCGAGCAAAGAAACGATGCCGCCTTGGCGATTTCAGTTGGAGCCGCAAGGCGCCCCCAAGGAAGCGCCTTGCCCCGTTCCGCAATTTCGCTCTCAGAAAAGTGAGCTCGCTCGCCCGGCGTATTGACCGAACCAGGCTCAATGACATTCACCCGGATTCGATGCGCGGACAGTTCCGCGGCCATCGTTCGAGCTAAATGATTCAATCCGGCCTTCGCGGAATTGTAGTCTGCCGCATGAGGATAGGCCATGGCTGCGTGCACGGAACTGATCATCAGAATGGCACCGCCTGCCTTCTGTTTCACCATTTCGCGAGCCGCGATCTGCGAGCATTGGAACGATCCGCCCAGAATCACTTCCCACGTTTTCCACAACTCCTCCAACGGAAGCTCAAGAAACGGCTGGCGGCAACTGCGCGCGGCATTGTTCACCAGGCAATCGAGCCGGCCCAGTTCCTTCACGATGCGTAGACCGATGTCCGCATTCGACTCAGAATCAGCGACGTCACCCGCGCAGGAGATCGCGCCGTGTCCCAAGCGCTTAAGCTCGGCGGCTGCATCCCTGGCTTGTTCTCCGTCACGGTCGTGCACCGCCACCGCATAGCCTTCACAAGCTAACTCAATCGCGATTGCGCGCCCAATCCCGCTTCCGGCACCGGTGACCCAGGCACCGTTCAAATCCGAAGTTCTCACAGCCGGAAGCTAGCAGTAGCCACCCCGTCCACCAATTTCGTCCAGTGGCAAGCGTCCATCAGGCCGTACGATTCGATTCACCCTGCCCGGCAGGCGACCCCGGCGATCTTCCTGGACTGTGGGCTCACATGGTTGCCGAGCCGGCTCTACCGGAGAACTTCGAAAGCTCCATGCAAGCCCGGGCCTACGGCAGGATCTTGGACGTAATAACCTTCAATAGCGCTCAACAGACGCGCCTTCCCCGCCCGTAGATGTCCCCGAATCGCTTGCTCGGCCGCATCGGGATCACCCGCGCCAATCGTCTTCATCAGTTTGTGGTGGCCCTTCTGCGGACGAGTCAGCCACGGAAACAGGTCGAGGAGCCACTTGAACACAAGCGCCTGGTTCATCTCGAACGCGTGAATCAAGGGCGGGCACTGGCTGGACTCTATGACACGCATGTGCAGCCGGATATGCAGCCGGTGCTGGGTCATCAAGAGCGGGCGTCTATCCGCCTCGGCGATTTGTTCGATATCGGTGTCGAGATCATCCAACCGCTTCGCCAGCGCCAACAACTCAGCCTGCTCGTCACGCGTCGAGCGCTCGGAGAAAATGCGCGCGCCCTGCACTTCCAGAGCCTCCCTCAGCACGAACTGGTCGCGAATGTCCTGCGCCGAAGGTACTCGCACTCGCGTTCCGACCCTTGGCCGGCTCTCGATCAACCCCTCGCTCTCCAACCGCTGCAGGGCTTCCATCACGGGAATCACCGAAACCTTGAAAGATTCGGCCAGCTTTCTCCGCGAAAGCGGCGTTCCCACGGTGAGCGGACCGAAAAGAATCTCCTGCCGGAGCTGATGATAGACCTCCAGGCTGAGCGAGGCGCGCGGCACCTCCACTTGCGCGTGGGCGGACTTGGATGCCGGAGAACGGGCAGGAGTTTTGGAACGCACGTTTTTTAAGTGTATCGCCCGTGGCAAGATTCTGCTTGCGCCACGATATACACTGATATATCATGACGCCATGTCTCCCAGACCCTCTCTTTCAGGCAAGGTCTCGCGCGCCGGCGCCGCATTGTTCCTCACAATCCTCGCCGGACTTGCGCAGACTCCCACTGCCCGCATCGGCGGGTCGATCCTCGACCCCACCGGGAAAGCCATTGCCGGAGCGCGCATCACAACACGCAATCTGGCAACGGGTAACGCCGTCGAGGCCCGTTCGAATGAACAAGGCATCTACTCCGTGCCCTTTCTCAATCCCGGACGTTACAGCATGCAGGTGGCCGCCGACGGATTTCAAACTCACTTGCGCAACGACATCACGCTCGACACGGCACAAACCCTCGCCCTCGAAGTAATGCTCCAACTCGGCGATGTGACGCAAACCGTAACGGTGAGCGAATCCACTCCGCTCCTCCGCACTGCAGACTCCTCGGTCGGGCAGTTGATTGAGAACGCGACGGTTGCCAACATGCCGCTTGCCAGCCGGCGGTCGGCAAGCCTGGTGCGCCTGCTGCCCAACGTCACCTATAGCGGAGAGGACTCAAGGCAGGGATTCGTGCAATTCTCCATCGCTGGAGGGCGAGGCCAACAACAGATATGGCAACTGGATGGCGGCAACATGCAGGGCAACGCCACCATGACCGGCATTGTCACCCACAATCCGCCGGTGGAAGCACTACAGGAGTTTAAGGTCGAAGCCGTCGGCTACCCCGCCGAATATGGCCGCACCATGGGCGGCTTCATCTCAATGACGACCAAGTCCGGCACGAATCAGTTCCATGGCGCGCTCTACGAATTCCTGCGCAACGACGCCTTCGACGCCCGTTCCTTTTTTGCACCCAGCGTGGCTCCTCGCAAGTACAACGTCTTCGGCGGAACGATCGGCGGTCCGGTTAAAAAAGACAAAACTCACTTCTTCTTCTCCTACGAGGGCACCCGCCGCCGCGATGGGATCACGCGCACGTATAGCGTTCCGACGCAGCAGGAAGTGCGCGGTGACTTTTCGGCCAAGAGCGGCACGCTTTTGGACCCCACCAACCGCCAGCCATTCGCCGGTAAAGTCATTCCCGCCAGCCGCCTTGATCCCGTCGGTTCCAAGCTCGCCGCGCTCTACGCCGAGCCTAACGTTGCAGGCGCGGCTTCGGGCGCAAACAATTTCCGGCGGAACGTCGTCACCTCCAATAACGAAATGAGCATCATTGGCCGTATTGACCACGTCCTCTCGGCCTCGGACCGAATCACCGGCCGTTGGGCGCAATTCCGCAACCGCCAACAGCGAGGCGCCGCTACCCCGGTTGCCGCCGCCGACCCGAACGCCGGACCGGACAGCCTCGACAATTGGAACGTGACGGTCAGTTGGCTCCATTCAGTGGGACCAACGTTGTTCAATGACATGCGCTTCACCGCGGCCTGGCGCGATGCGGGCGCACCGGTGGCCATCGAATCAGGTATCGCTCAGCAGGTTGGTCTCAAGGGCGCGGATCCCAAAGGAATGCCGCAAGTAACCGTCGCGGGCCTCACCACCATGGGCCTCGGCAATCAAGACCGCCGCTTTCAATACCGGTATCCCACCCAAATCATCGACACCATCTCCTGGTTCAAGGGCAAACATACGGTTAAGGTCGGCGGTGAATGGAGGCGCAGCCCCAACTACGATCTTGGAGGATCGACTCGCTTCGGCGCGCTCGGATTCAACGACGTTCCCACGGGACCGGGATTCGGCCTTGCATCTCTCCTGCTCGGCTGGACGAATACAGCCAATGTCGTTTCCGGACTTTCGGAAGCAAAGCTCGCCTATTTCGCCGGATTCATCCAGGACGATTACAAGATTACATCCCGCCTGAGTTTGAATATCGGACTTCGATGGGACATGGACACGCCACGCATCGAACGATACGATCGCCAGAATGGCTTCGACGCGTTGGCGATTAACCCTGTTTCCGGAACCCCTGGAGTTCTCACGTTCGCTCGCCGCGACGGTGTTTCCCGCTACGCGCATGATTTCGACAAGAATAATTTCGCGCCCCGCTTCGGCTTTGCATGGCGGCCCATCGGCGACCGGACCGTCATTCGCGGCGCATATGGCATCATGCAGGGGCCAATTTACGATACGTCCATGGCAAATGTGATGATGGCCGGGTTCGGCCAGACACGCAGTTTCTCATCTCCCGACAATGGCCTCACGCCTGCCTTTCCTTTGAGTGCGGGATTTCCAGAGCAGGCCGCGGTGCCCATCGGCCCCGGTTTCGGCGCCGTCGCCGCCGGTCAACCTGTCACGCTCTCGCCCGAGTTCGTCGACAAGAATTACAAAAACACCTACGCGCATCACATTTCGTTCAATATTCAACATCAACTGCCCGGCAACTTACTCCTCGACGTCGGCTACTTGGGCAACCTTGCGCACAACGTCGGCAGCCGCTCGACAAACATCAATGAGATTCGACCGGAACTTCGCGGTGCGGCGCAGAACCAACGCCTGCGACCATTTCCTCAGTTTGGAAACGTTTCCCTCGTGCAGGCCGCCTGGGGCAACTCCGCCTACAACGGGTTCAGCGTGAAGGTGGAGAAGCGATTCTCTGCCGGTCTCAACTTACTCAGCAGCTACACCTGGGCGAAATTCCTCGACGATGTCGAGGCGCAATCCGAAGCGGGCGGCGCACCAGGTTCGGGAATCCAAAGCTACTATGCGCGCGCACTGGATAAGAGCTTTTCTGGAAATGACGTAAGGCATCGTTGGGTCACCAGTTTCGTCTACGAACTTCCGATAGGACGCGACAAACACGTGCGCACCGCCAACCGAGTTTTGGACGCCGTCGCCGGCGGATGGAGCCTGGGCATGATCTCTGAGCTACGCTCGGGCCTCCCCTACGGAGTCGCCGAACAGACCAATCGGCTGAATGCCTTTTCCCCCGCGCAACGCCCGAACCGGATTCAAGATCAAGCAATTGAAGGCGGCCGTTCACGCGCGGAACTTGTGCGGCAATACTTCAACACGGCGGCCTTCGCCGCTCCCGCCGCAGGAACGCTCGGAACATCGGCGCGAAATGTCGGACACGGACCGGGCATGGTGAATTTTGAGATGTCGCTCTTGAAGGCGTTTCATCTCACCGAATCGAAGTATCTGCAACTTCGCGGCGAGTTCTTCAACGTACTGAACCGGCCGAATTTTGGCCTGCCCAACACATCGCGCGGCAATGCAGCGTTCGGCCAGATTGGCAGCACCGTCAACGATGGGCGCTTCATTCAGATTGGACTCCGATTTGTCTACTAACTTGCACCTGAAACTGATACTCGCTCTGACCCTCGGCGCCGCGAGCGCGCTCGCCGAACCGCCGATCCGAATCAAACCCGATTTGATTCACCAGGACACGGCGTCCACGTTGGGCCTGCCCGTCGTACGGGGCCAACATCAAATGATCTTCCACGCCTCGGAAGACACGTACAAGTACAGCCACCATCCCAATTTTGCTGTTTTCAAGGACCGGCTCTATCTGATGTGGTCCTCAGGCAAAGAAGGCGAGAATCAGAACGGACAGCGCATCGTTTGCCGTTCGACGGCCGACGGCGCGAATTGGACTCCGCTCGCCACAATCGCGGAAGACCCAGATGGTCCCGGCAAACTGCACGGCGTGGCCGCGGGCTTCCTTGTACGTGGCGGCAAGTTGTACGCATTCTACTCCGGAGCGTTTGAAGAACAGCCGCTGCACCCGGAGTCGACGCTCTTCGCACGCTACTCAACCGATGGTGTGCGCTGGAGCCAGCAGATCCGAATCGCGCAAGGCTTCTTCAATCAGCCACCGCGTGAACTGCCAGGTGGACGAGTGGTGATTGGAGGACATTCGCATGCGCCCCAGCCACGCATCCTCTACACGGACTCGTCCGATCCGCTGACGGGTTGGCAGACGGCGTCCATTCCCGATATCACGGAGTTCGCCGTGCGCTTCGTCGAACCCACTTCATATCGCCGTCCCGATGGCGCGCTGGCCATGCTCTTCCGCGCCGAGGCGGATTCGAAATGGCTGTGGGCCAGCCTCAGCCGCGACAACGGCGCGACCTGGACCAAGGCGGAGAAGACGGAGATTCCAGACGCCGTTTCTAAAATGGCGGCCGGCACGCTTCCCGATGGCACTACCTACCTGATCAACAACACGAGCCAGAAGTTCGGCCGGATTCCGCTCAGCATTCTGCTCAGCCGCGACGGAATCACATTCGACCGCGGATTCGCCGTCCGCACCGAACAAACCACGGCGCGGTTCCTGGGACGCGCGAAGGGTGGTGGTTACCAATACCCCGGCGCGATCGTCTGGAAAGGCGAGCTATGGATTGCCTACTCCATCAATAAAGAGGATGTCGCCATCAGCAGAATTCCTCTCGATGCACTCGCGCCTCCCAAGCAAGCGCAGGCGCTCCCCTATCATGTAGACCCGTCATGGCCGCGTCTTCCCAAAAGTTGGACGCTCGACGAGACCGCTGGAATTGCCGTCAGCCCGCAACAGAATGTTCTGCTATTCCACCGCGGCCCGCATCCCATCATCGAGTTCACACCGGAAGGCGAATTTGTTCGCTCCTTCGGCGACGGCATCTTTCCCCGCCCGCACGGTTTGCGCTTTGATCGTGAGGGAAATCTTTGGGCGGTCGATGCGGCTTCGCACACTGTCGTGAAGCTTGATGCCGAAGGCCGCGTTCGCATGGTCTTGGGCCGCCGCGGCTATGCCGCCGAGGCGCCCGATCGCTTCAATCAACCCACAGACATCGCCTTCTCCAAGGACGGAAGCATGTTCGTCACCGATGGGTATGGAAACTCGCGTGTCGTCAAGTACTCGGCCACGGGCGAATTCATAGCCGCGTGGGGCAACAAAGGGATCGGCCCCGGCGAATTCAATCTCCCGCATGCCGTCGTTATTGACGAACGGGACCGCGTACTCGTCGCGGATCGCGAGAACTACCGGATTCAAGTCTTCGACACGTACGGAACGTTTCTCGAAGAGTGGACCGGTATCGGCTCGCCCTGGGGACTGGCACTCGCGCCCGATGGCAACCTCTGGATGGCCGATGGACACAACAACCGTATTTTGAAATTGAACGGGAACGGCAAGATCCTGGGTATGCTGAGCGGTCCGGGAAAACTCCCCGGAAAGCTCAACTTCGCGCACCACATTGCGGTGGCTGGGGATGGTTCGCTCTACGTGACCGAGATTCTAAACTGGCGCGCACAGAAATTCGTACCCAACGGCGAAGGTACAGCTACACAGTAGTGCGGAACTGCTCGACCGCGCGAGCAAAGCCTTTTGCCAGCAGCCCACGGTCGGACTCAATTGCGATCACCGTAAATCCCAACTTCCGGTACCTCGCGGCCTGCTCGTTTGTCCGCGCCAGGATGCCTGCCGCTTTCCCTGCGCCTCGCGCCGCGCCCGACACGCGCTCCAGCGCCGCAAAGAATTCGCTGCTCGAATCAGTCACACCCATGCTGATCGACAGATCCGTCGGCCCGACAAACAGAACGTCCGCGCCATCGGTGGCGGCAATCGCTCCGGCGTCCGCAACCGCGGCCTTGGACTCGATCTGCACCATCGTCACCACCCGCGTGTTGGCCTCGCGAAGATATTCCTGGTATCCAAAACCATACCCGCTCGCGCGGGTCGAAGAGGCAGCGCCGCGGCCGCCGAGGGGAGGGATTCTGACGGCGTGGAGGAGTTGAGCGGCCTGGTCAGCGGAATCAATGGACGGCGCCATCACGCCGGCCGGTCCCCAATCCAAGGTGCGCTTGATCTCAGCCGCGTCAATGCCTGATATGCGTACGATCGACGCGGCGCCGCCGCACTGCGCCGCCAAAATCTGGTGCGCCGTATCCCTTTCGTCGCCCGCGCCGTGTTCCCGGTCGATGAGCACCCAATCAAAGCCCGCCAATCCGGCGATCTCGGCCGAATACGGTGAACCCAGGTTCAACCATGTTCCCAGCATCACCTCGCCGCCGAGCAATCGTTCCCGTGTAAATCGCATTTTTTGATATTACAACTTGCGTCTCTAACATGACAGCTGATACGCTTCCGTCATGGCAAAGAGGCCCGCGCAACCGCCCGCCAACCTCGCCGATTCGGCCTATCGCCACATTCTCGACCTCATCCTGGAAGGAACGCTCCCCCTGGGAGCCGAAATCTCGCGCCGGCAAATCGCCCACGATCTCGGCATGAGCGTTCTTCCCGTGTCGGAGGCTCTCCAACGCCTTGAGTTGGAGGCGCTTGTCGAATCGGACCGCCGCGTCGGCACCCGCGTCCGCGTCCCCACGCCGCAGGACATTCGCGGCTACTGCACCGTGAGAGAAGCGCTTGAAACCCAGGCGGCGCGCCTGTTTCAGGAGCGTGCCCGGTCAGCCGAAAGGGAACGAATCCAAACGCTCGCCGCCCAATTGGATAAGCGCTACGAAGCATGCGCGGATCACCCGGAACGGTTCTCGGATGCCCGCCTCTATAAGCTCAGGCTCGACCACAAACACTTCCACCTGCTCATCGCAAATGGCGCCACGTGCCCCTACTTGGCCCTGCAGATCGAAAAGAACCAGAACCTTGTCTTCAGTTCTTTCTACGACCGTCTCTTCGGCGACCGGCGCCTGCCTTATCAGTGGCATGGAATGCTCGCTGCCGCCATATGCGGCCCCGATCTCGACGCCGCTGATCGTGCCGCCCGGCGCCATGTGCGCCACCACCTGGAGGAGATCATGTACCGGCTAGAACCATTCTTTAGCCTCAATCCCACGCAAATCGCAGCTTCCCTACGCCGAGATCAGTAACATGTTACGTAGCTTAGTTCCTATATTTCTCTTCCCTGCCCTTATCTGCGGCCAATCACTCGACCTCACCCCCGAGCAAACGAGAGCTTTTGAAATATCCATCATGGAAAAGATCGCCGATCTCGCCCTCATTCCACCCAAGCTCAACACTTCACCCTTACCGCAGTATGACTACGACCAACTCGATTACGGGATGACGATTGGGATTGCGCGCACACCGGGTGGCCGCCTGTGGGCGGCCTGGGTAGCGGGCGAAGACGGCCCGAAGGCATTCTTCGTACTGGCATCAAGCGACGATGACGGCGTCACCTGGTCGAAGCCCCGTCTCGTCGTTGATGGTCAATCCAAAACTCTGCCCATGTATCGCAGCGTTCTCGTCGGAAATCTGTGGACCGATCCCAACGGCCGCCTGTGGCTCTTTTTCAACCAGTCCATGATGCAGTTCGATGGCCGCTCGGGCGTTTGGGCGGCGGTCTGCGACAATCCCGGCGACCCCACGCCCGTGTGGTCGGCGCCACGCCGTATCTGGCACGGTTTCACGCTCAACAAGCCAACAATCCTGTCGACGGGTGAGTGGCTGCTACCGGTCTCGCTCAACCCGAAGGGATTCGGTCCTTTTGAGGGAGCCTTTCGCGAACTCGATCCGCTGCGTGGGGCGAATCTCTTCGTCTCCACGGATCGTGGCGCCACATGGTCGCGCCACGGCCATGTCCTATTTCCCAACGCCACATGGGACGAGCACATGACCATCGAGCGCAAGGATGGAAGCCTGTGGATGCTTGCCCGTACCACGCAAGGTTTGATGCAGAGCACATCGTCCGACCGGGGCCGAACATGGTCGACTCCCACAGAGCCGCCAGCCATCCGCCATCCGGTCGCGCGTTTCCACATCCGCCGCCTCGCATCCGGGCGGCTCCTCCTGGTCAAACATGGTGCCACCATCTCCACCCGCGAGGGACGCAGCAAGTTGACCGCGTGGCTGTCCGAAGACGATGGCTTCACCTGGAAGGGCGGGCTCATGCTCGACGAGAGAACGGGCATCTCCTACCCGGATGGATTTCAGGCACCGGATGGATTCCTCTACATTTCATATGATCGCAACCGTTCCACCGACGGCGAAATACTCTTCGCGAAATTCACCGAAGAGGATGTCCTGGCCCAATCGCTTGTCAACGCGAAATCTAAATTGAAGGCTCTCATTAGCCGCCCCCTGAAGAACCGGTAGAACACATCCATGATCACCCGCCGCCTCGCCTTACAAACCTTCAGCGCCTTCGCCGCTCAAGCCCGCACGGCGGATTGGGCCAAGCAGGCCGCCGAGGATGCCAAGCACGATCGCACCTCCATTCCCTATGACGGCCAAAAGCCCAACAGCATGGTCTGCGACACAACATTGCGCCTGCTGCCCGATGGCACTTGGGCACTGTTCATGCTCGCTGGAGGGAACACCGAACCTTCCCCGGAGAACTACACGGGCCTGACTCGCAGCCGCGACCAAGGGCGAACGTGGACTCCATTGCAGCAGGTGGATGTCGGTTTCCCGCGCTCCGGCAAGACGATCGGTCAAGGCCCCACCGAACTCCTGGTTCGCGGCAAACGTTGCACACTCTTCTTCTCCACGCACTCATTCCACTGGCGCAACGATTGGAAGTCGTGGATCATGCACAGCGACGATAACTGCCGCACGTGGTCTCAACCAATGCCCGTTCCCGGCCGGCTGGAAAATCGCACATTCATTCGCAATCACATCGTCACCCGCGACGGTCGAATTCTGATTCCCTTTCAGCATTACATCGGACCTGACGCCGAGGCCGCGAAGCCCCCTCTCGAACGTGCGCTCACGAATCCCCGCAACGGCGTGCTCATCAGCTCCAACGGCGGCGTTACCTGGACTGAACATGGCAACATCCGTCTCACCACCGACGACCGCTATTTTGGTTGGGCCGAAAGCAACATCGTCGAGTATGCCAGCGGGCGCATCGGCATGATCATCCGCGCTGACAAACTTGGCGGCGTGCTCTACTATGCCGAATCGAATGACGGTGGCCGCACTTGGCCCGAATTTGCCGTGAAATCGGAGATCCCGAACCCAGGTTCGAAGGCAACACTCTATGGTCTGGGCGGCGATACTGTCGCCATCCTGCACAATCCCAATCCCGCGCATCGCAGCCCGATGGCGCTCTGGATCAGCTTCGATGCCATGAAGACCTGGCCCTACCGCCGGGTGCTGGTCGCCGAATCCGTCGATGGCCCGGCTGGCCGCATGAACTACCCTGACGGCTTTGTCAGCAAGGACCGAAAGTGGCTGCACTTTGCCTTCGACGACAATCGCCACCGCGCGGTTCATTACAGCGCCAAGCTCCCGCCGGTCGGACGCCGATGATTCTGTCCCTCGATCTGGGCACGCAGAGCTTTCGCGCGACGGTGCTCAACCAGGCAGGTTGCACCGTCTTCAACTGGTCGCGCGCAATCGAAACCCACCGGGAAGGCGATATCGCGGAACAGAATCCCAATGACTGGCGCGCGGCTCTCGTCGACGGGCTGGCAGCGGTTGCCCGTCAGCCGGGATTGACTGCTGGGATTCGCGCCGTCACCTGTTGTGCCACCTTGTCCGGACTCGTTTGCCTTGACCGCGAGGGCCGCCCTTTGCGTCCCGCAATCCTGTATGCGGACCGCCGCCCAGCCTGTCACCTCGCTGCGATTGAATCCCATGAAGAATACAAGGCCTCGGGCTGGCGTGCCTACTCGGGCGACTTCCTACCTCAACTTATCTGGCTTCGCAACGAACATGCTGAAGTCTACGCGAATGCTCACTCGCTGCTCGACGCCACCGGCTACTTGAATTTTCTTCTCACGGGCGAGGCAACGCTCGACTGCTACACAGCATTCACCTGTTACGCATCGCCGGAGGCGCGAACGTTGCCCGCCGCGCTCTTTGCGAAAATGCGCGTTCATGAGGAAAAGCTCGGCCGGGTCGTCGACCCCGGCGAGTTGCTCGGCACGGTGCTTCCGGAGTTCGGCCTGAATGGCGCACAGGTTGTCAGTGTGAGCTACGATAGCGCCGCCGCCTATCTTGGCTCGCGGTTGCGCCAGCCCGGCGACGCGCTCGACATCTCTGGCACGGTAACTTCAATTGGCGTGCTGAGTGGAACGCGGATCGTGGACGTCGCGCGCCGCGTCTTCTCCATCCCCTACAACGCGCAATGGCTGGTTCGAGGGTCCACGGCCATGTCTGGCCCGGTGCTGGAGTGGGCCGCCAAGACGTTGGGCTTCTCAGCCCTTGATGAGTTTGCCGCAGCGGCCGCGACAGCGCCTTCAGGCGCGAATGGTGTCGTCTTCATTCCCTTCCTTGCGGGCGCTCGTTCCCCTGTATGGGTATCGTCGGCGTGTGGTGTGTTCCACGGTCTAACGGCGCAATCGTCCCGCGCCGACACGGCGCGCGCTGTTTATGAAGGCCTCTGCTACTCGCTACGGCACATCGTGGAGACAATCGAAGCGTGCGGCGCACACGTTGGACCCATTCAGTTGGGAGGTGGACTGTCCAGAAGCGCGTTTCTGAACCAAATGAAGGCCGACGTGTTGGGGAAACGAGTACAGCCACATGTGGACACAGAGGTTACCACGCTGGCCTCGGCCACCATCGCCGCACGTGTGTTCGGCTGGCTCGATCAGGACGCCTCGTTTTGTTTGGCCGGCGCCACATTGGAATCAGACGGCACCCGGCACTCGGAATATGAGAAGTCATTTGCGAACTACCGCAGCCTCGTCTCAAGGCTTTTCCTCTCGCACACTGGCGACTGAAGCATTCCGAAGCGCATTGCGGCTCAGGCATGCTTGCCCCGCCGGCCGTATGTAATCATGAGGCACATGCGAATCGCTCTCCTGTCCATTCTGCTGAGCACCGCCGCCTCAAGCCAATGGGATCGATTCCGCGGGCCCAACGGGACGGGGATCTCCGATGGAGGCGCGCTACCTTCCGAGTTCAGCCCGCAAAAAAATATGGTCTGGCGAGTGGATCTCGCTCCAGGCCACTCTTCCCCCATCATTAGCAACGGACGTGTGTATCTGACAATGGTGGAAGATGGAAGGCTCTACACGGCCTGTCTCAATGCCACGAGCGGACGCATGCTTTGGAAACGAGAGGCACCGCGACCGCGCCATGAGAGGCTACACTCGCTGAACAACGCGGCCTCGCCAAGCCCGGCCTCGGATGGCTCCAACGTGTATGTGTTCTTCCCCGATTTTGGACTGCTCAGTTACACCGAAAACGGCGACGAGCGTTGGCGCCTCCCGATGGGGCCATTCAACAACGTATACGGAATTGGAGTCTCGCCTGTCGTGGCCGACGATGTGATCGTAATCGTCATCGACCAGGACAAGCAATCGTTCGCCACGGCCATTGGAAGAAATGATGGCAAGATTCGCTGGCGGAGGCCGAGGCCCGAAGCGCTCAGTGGGGCCTCGACACCGGTGGTCATCAAGCGCGCGGGAAAGCCGTCACTAATACTCGCCCCCGGAAGTTTTTGCATGGAAGCATATTCCGCCCGCGACGGCGAGTCAGAGTGGTGGGTGCGCGGGCTCCCCAGCGAGATGAAAGCCGTGCCCGTGATAGCGGGCGAACTGCTCTACCTGGCCGGGTTCAATACTCCCGAGAATGATGCCGGCAAGCTGCTCGCACTCCCATCCTGGAAGGATCTTCTTTTGCGCGATGATGCCAACAAAGATGGCGCAATCCAAAAGCAGGAGGTTTCCGAGGCGCGAACGAAGCGTTATTGGAGCTTCATTGACACCGATGCCACCGGGAGTATCGAGGAGAATGAATGGACTCTACACCTCGCTGTGATGGCCGCAGAAAATGGCCTCTATGTCTTTCGTATGGGCGCTCATGACGACGAAATATCGAAGCTGGCCTGGACGTACCAGCGGTCGCCGCGACAACTCACTTCACCCGTCCTCTACGGACGCACCGATTAACTCCTGGACCGCC
>CAYUZM010000053.1:0-14386 GCA_964449665.1 uncultured Solibacteraceae bacterium | reverse complement strand
CAAACCTTCTTACAACCCGTGACCTGACTATGGGCTACCGGCGTTACGCTGTGGTCTGCTTTTACTCCGGCCGGCCTCTGCGTTATACTCGTTGACCATCTGAATCGAATGGCATTTTGAGCTGGTTGAGACCACACTGGTATGGATGATCCGGGTCGCGTCGTTCTGTTGGGTATCGTCTCTCTTGCCGTGGCGGCACTCGTGGCGTATGTACTATTTCGATTTGTCTCTCCCTCAGAACGTGTCGGCTCACCCGTGCGATTGGGAAGAAAGTGGTGTGCATGGGGAATTGCGGTCGCTACATTCACGACTTTCCCCCGACTCGTAACGAACCCGACGATCGACTCTTTCGCAATTTGGGTGCTCAACGTCTTCTTCTGGGGCGGACTCACCTTTCTGATTGGCTGGATCGTGGGACTCGTTCGCGAGTTTCGGAAACGTACTGCAGAACGCGGTGCGAGCCCCCAGCACACCCCCCTTCCTCAAGAACAGCGTCAGAGTCCGTTGCTAGCGACAGAAGTACAGCACCCGCTTGCAATCCATGACCGGCTCAAGAACCTTGATGATCTTCTTACGCGCGGCGCAATTTCAAAAGACGAATACGAAGCGCAACGAACTCGCATTCTAGAATCGTTGTGACCCGAAGGCGAAGGTCTATCAGCGCCCCTCAGCAACCCAATCCTTGAGCCTGGTCTTTTAAGAGAGTCCTTCTATCATGAGGCTGGTGTTTGCGGTGTTGATGGTGTAGACGGGTGTACCGTTCAGCGTGCAGTCTCGATTATAATGTCGCGATGTTGCAAGTGTATTCAATTCCTCATTCGGAGATGTCCGAAACAGCCAAAGCCCTTATCAGCGGTGGTGTTGGGTTAATCGCTGGCCTTGTAGCTCAACCATTGACGGCATTCCTCGTTAGGCTCTTACGAACTCGCGAACTGTCAAACAACCTCTACAAGGACATGGGCCGACTCTACCATGTGATGGATCGCATCAACGAACTGAGTCCACCAGAGGAAGTTCCAAACTCTTCTCAACAAGCAGTCGACAACCGCACAAGAGCCCAGGGCTACTTCGACTCCTCAATTCGAATCGATGCATTTGTCGCAGCCCAAGACACGGACGCCGCTCTTTTCTGGGGGCTGCCCGAAGCAATTGCCATCACGGAAGTCTATGAGGAACTCAAGAAAACCATCAGCGAACGCACAAATTGGGGCCACGTCTCATATCGCATCGAGGACGTCTTTAGACTCTTCGACAGGCTTTTCAAAGAGGGGAGCTTGGACGAGGAAAAGTTGCTGCGGTACCGTCGAGAGCATAGGAACGACACTCGTAACAAGGTAACCAAATACCACAGTTCCGGCAACGTTCCCCTCATACGAGACAGCATCCGGTAACGACACTTCAGTCAGGGGCTGTCACGGTGTATCCGGCGTGCTTCACGACGCTGCTGCACAATTCCAGAAACTCTTTCGGTGAGAGGTCATTTTTGGCATCGTTGGTGCGCCAGCTGCAGATCCGAAAGCTCGCTTCGGTTGCCCCGGCGTCCACGTGATCCACGGTCGGTAAGAGTGCGAAGCCTTTCTTGTACGCGTGCTTGCCTGCTTTCGAGTCGTCATTTTTGTACGTGCTGATGAGGTGCCAATCGAGCATTTCTCCCGTGTATGCATCGCGCCCCTCTGACAGGAGCACTGCCGCGTGAATTGCTTCCTTGTACAGAGCACTGGTGACACTGGAGCCACGCTTGCGATCGCGCTTCACATGCGCTAGGGCCTTGCGTGTTAGCCACCGCTCGTACGCGTCCGCCTGAACGATCCCGTCCAGGAACGGGGGCATACTGTGTTTACGAGGCATTTTGAACTTGGCTTTCAGCCTATATGACCCTTACCGATGGCGTCTAAAAAGTGATCGACACGCGCGAATGTACGCAACTTCGTAAGGGTGGCGATCCGCTTCACGGCTGCAGTCTGATCCTTGAGCATTTGCCCTTCTCGACGAGATGTTCTCGGCAAGCGTACCTTCAGCTTCTTCAGTGCTTTCTTAATGGGAGCGTTAAGAATGGCAACGACACTGGGCTCCCAAAGATGCATAAGAAAGCTAAGGCCGGATGCCGCCATGCCCGACAATTTGTAACCACTTCCGTTCGCCAGCACCTTTTCAAAACGGATGTACCGATCGCCAGGTCCCTCAAGCAAGAATTTTAGGGATTGTGCAACGCTTGCCGGTTGCTGTCGGACAAACAACGGCTTACGCAGTTGAGCGGCCCTACCGTTCGTGTAAGCAATATCGAAGATCCGGGCCAGTTGCTTTTTGCTCCAAGTGGACTTGCGGCGCATCAGCGATCGCAGCTCGTGACTGAGTTGATCATAGTTCCTCTCGGCGTACTTGGCCATTTGCAGGCAAGAATCACCCCTACTCTCAGGATATGGACATTTATTGTTTCGAAACTGCTGCATTAGCGATTTGATTTCAAGATCAGTTATGCCGATTTCAAAATCGGATGGTGCCAGCGGCAGTCCCGGCGCTTGGCCACTCCATTTTGGCAGGGTTCCTTTCTTCTGTGACTGGAATCCAATTCCCTTCCTGACTGGCTTTAAGGAAGCCAATCGTTTGACGATCGTTGCGTTCAGCGGAGTCGATGAGTCCCATAGGTCGTCGAACCAACTCGCAATCTGTCGGACGGCTTGCACGTCCCGTATTTCCAGGGCTAACTGGAATTGTTGCTCTATGGATGAGGCTGTGAGATTCACTGACCCTACTAAGGCCGCTCTGTCATCGAACACCCACACTTTGGCGTGTAACCCGGGTAACGACTTGATCTGGTCCGTAAGGCCAAGGAGACGCTCGATTCCTTTTGGATTTGTCAGACCCCACTTAACCGCGGCCTCAGAAGCATCGATAATGACGCGGAGATCAGGCGGCCGTTGTTCGGGACGCTCTGGAAAAAATAGATGAGCTGACTGGCCGCAATATGCGACCGCAACGCGACACGTTGAGGACGACGACATTAATTGAAGGATGGCCTTAACCACGGTCTGTTCAGAATGGTGCCTGATGATCCTTGGAAGCATGGTGCCCATATTCTATTGTATTTTTCACGCGCGATGCTGTTCGGTCATGTGCTTTTGTATGATACTCTTGCTTTTTGACGATATGAGACAAGTGTCGTAGCCGCACATCCAATACCTGTGGACGGGAAGCCAGAGCGGTTCTTTCATTCGTAATCACCTAATCGGGACTGCTTTGGTAATGCTGGTCCGTAAGCCATGCACCGATCGATATTGCATTGCTCATGGAGCCATACGGGGATACCGTTCCTGCGCTGTCGAACTTTGATGTCCGTCCGTTTGAACCCTTTCCCGCAATAAGGACAAATAGCCATGCTTCACCCTTCTATTCGTAGCCAGTTATTTCGTCGCTATGGCACGCGTTCGACAGGATCAGCAAATGTCGATTGTATTGGTAGGTATGCTTCTCTTGATCTTTGGCATGCTGTCGGAGCTGCTCGCTGAGCTGACTGTTCTTGCTGATGATGAGGCAGTCCTGGTCGCTGCTCTCCAGTGTGGACTTGATCCATACCTTGTCCCAGAAGAAGCCGTTTTCGATTGCCATTGGGTAGCCGGTGATTTCACCCGTCCCGTAGCGGCCGCAGCCGGTCAGGACAAGCGCGAGAAGGAGCGTGGCTAGTAGCGCTCTCATCCTGTCACCTGATTCTTCGCTATTTCCATGTAGCTGGTGATGACGCCGCTGGTGAGGATGCCTTTGCCGTCGAGGTAGTCGTTGAGCTTGTCGAGAGTGAACCATCCGTCTTCGCTGCAGTAGACCAGGGCGTCGGCGACGAGGATGAAGTGCGTGTGAGCTGCGGCTTCGCTCCAGTGTCGCCAGCAAGCGAACTCTGGCTTGTCGGGGTCGGGGCCGATCCACTGGACCCTGCAGAGCACGAACGTCTCGGCAGTTGGGCTGATCTCGCCTTTGAAACGACACTGCTTGACCGTCCATCCCTTGCTGCTGAGGTACTGGCGGAGTTCTTTCCAGGCTGCCCACCCGCGATACTCGCCGAAGAGCACCTTCCAGTCCGCGAGGACATCCTTGATCCGTCGGCGTTCGATGATCGCGAGACACGAAGGACCGCAAGGCCCCTTGCCCTTGCCACGGTACTTCTCAAGCATCCCTTCCTGATCTGGTGGCGTGTACAGCTGACGTAGCGAGGTCTCCATACCTCACCACGTAGGTGTACGGGTATTTATACTTTACGGTGTTGTGGCTTGTGCTTGGGGATCGGTCGTTGGTGTGGTGTCAGGTGGGGGATTGGTAGGAGCTCCAAATCCGCGCAAACCTAGCATTCAACTCGCAACTCCGAGCGAATCAAGACGCCGCACTGGTTTCACGAAGCTCTGGCCTGAGGTCTAGCACGCTTCAGTCGATCTTTTGGGATCATGAGTGTGCACACTCGATCGGCCGTATGACCGAGCGTTGCAGAAGCTTCTGAGATGCGGGACGACTTTGCGAATCCGACAAAAGACATGCTTGCAAGGCGCGCTGGTAGTCGCTGTTCAAACCCCGACTGCCGAAAGCTCACGAGCGGCCCGCATACGGACCCGAAGAAGGCAATCAATATAGGTGTCGCGGCTCATATTACGGCCGCCTCGGCTCTTGGTCCGCGTTACGACTCATCACTATCGCCCGAGGAGCGCGCATCCATCGAGAATGGCATTTGGCTCTGCCAATCGTGCGCCAAGCTCGTCGACAATGACGAATCTACTTTCACCCCCGTACTCTTGCGCTCTTGGCGAGATCAACACGAACAAGAGTCTATGAAGGAGCTCCGAACCGGCATGCTCACCGATCGGGTTCTTGGAACGCAGTGCGAGGGGCGCGATAGGCTAATAGCGCAAGTACGCGCGGACTGCACCAACGCCATTCGGGATTGGTCGATCTATGACGTGCCTCGTATCGAACTGGGAATGAAGAGCCAGCCGGGCGCTGTTGTGCGAGGACTTGATGACCTCGTTCAAAGAGCAGGAGCTGAAGCTAGGGAACTCGCAGCTGGCACGCGCCTTTCGGAAGTCTTTGACGAACAACTGGGGCAGTTGCTCGTGCTCGGCGGTCAGGGATCTGGGAAGACTAGGTTACTGCTTGAGCTAGCGAACGATCTAGTTGAGCGCGCTGCAAACGAGCCAGATGTACCCGTCCCGGTCGTTTTTCTTCTGTCCGCATGGGTGTTGGACTCGGAGTCGCTTGACCGGTGGATGACGGAAGAGCTTCAGAAGCGAACTGAAGTTCCTAAGCATCTCGCAAGGCAGTGGGTGATGGAGCAGCGGATACTTCCGTTGCTTGACGGGCTGGATGAAGTCCCCGAAGCGCAGCGTCAAGCCTGTGTCGACGCAATCAACGCCCACCGTCAAGAACATGGCTGGTTACAAATGGTGGTAAGCAGCCGAATCGATGAGTATGAAAAACTATCGACGAAGTTGCGGCTGCGTGCCGCGTTGGTAGTGCAACCACTATCCGGGCCAAAGGTTCAACAATATTTGTCCGATGCGAACGACAAACTGCTGGGGTTAAGGCAGGCATTGGGCAACGATCCCAGTTTGTTGGAGTTGTTGGAGACGCCATTGATGTTGAGCGTAGCGGCGATGGCTTATGAGGACCAGACAATGGGCGACGTCCAGCTCTCACTTAGGCAAGCATCGCTGGATGGCCGGCGGAAGGCCTTATTTCAGGCTTACTTCAACGCTATGTTCACGCGGCGAAGCCCAAAATCCCAATACAGCCGAGACCACACTCTGCATTGGCTCAAATGGCTAGCTTCATCAATGATACGGTCAAACACGAGCATTTTTCGACCGGCGAGCCTGAATCGGGATACACTAGTTACAGCTTTTCAGCGACTTCTTACGAACCTCATTGCCGGAGCCATCTATGGATTAGCGTTTGGGCTGATAAATTGGATGGGAGTGATGAACTGGTTGATCCTGGTCTGCACGGGAGCGATTGACTGGTTGATCCTGACATTCCCTGCCATCGCGCCGAATCAACCCTACACGCTCTATTGGATGGGTACAGTCAGTCGGCTGATCGGATATCGAATAGTTGGGCCTGCAAACGAGCTAGTATCGTGGTTGACTTGTGGACTGCTCTACGGGGTGATGGTCGGGCTGACGAACGAACTCGTACGGTGGGTTAAGCGTAAAGCTCTAGATCGGATAGGGGTTTCCCCAGTCTTTGGTGGATTGGTTGCAGGGGCCTATGGGTTAGCCGTAATGATGATTGGTTTGGGGATCGGTTGGCTGTTCGGGAGTGCTCTATTCTTTTTGATTAGTGGAGTGGTCTTCTGGGGTATGATGCTTTTGAGTTGGGTGGTTGTTGCCATATTGATTCGATTGAGGACAATTCGCCGCTGGAAGGTCACGTATAGGGTTGTTATCATCGACAGCCTCGTAATTGGCGACGCTGGTCCTTTTGATAGTGCTTGGCCGACCCGGTTTGTACTATGGCTGTGGGGCTACGCTCCAATAAGTTATGGTCGCTTCCTGGATTTTGCGACCGAGCGCATATTTCTCAGAAAAGTGGGAAACGGCTATATTTTCTGGCACAAGATGCTGATGGAGTACTTCCACTCGCTAGGGAATAGGTGAGTCGTTCAACAGTCGCGCAGTCGTTAATGTTGCCGTAAGACGTCATCGCTTCGCCTCATCCGTTGCTGTAGCCGAAGAGGGTGCACAGTTGGTCCATGTTGACGGCTTTGCGCAGCATGTAGACCGTATCGTTGACGCCGATTATGTACCCGAGGACGAACCCGACGATCATTGTCAGCGGGATGATCCACCAGAGATGCTTTTGATTGAATGCCATGTTTCCCAGCAGTGGGTTTGCTGGTATTTATACTTTTCGGCCGCAAAGTGCTTGCTGGCCGGATAGTTCTGTGATACGGGCCGGGGATTCAGGGGCGTTTCCGTTTCCGACGCCTCTTTGATGGAGACGATTCATACTCCTGACGAATGAGCCGCCAAAGCCCACTCACTAGCAGTACCGTCATCGTGCCACGTACTAAGAACGCATCAATCTGATCCAATTCGGTAGACACTAATAGGTTGCAAATGAAGAAGTATGTCTTCATTCTGTTCATCTCCCTTGCTCGCGAAATCAGGAGCTCGTTGAGAAAAATTTTAATACCGTATCACATCTTCGGAGACGAGTCAACAAAAAATCACTTCTGAGCGACATTTTTTGTAACGGCGCGAGCGCTCCGATCTTCATTCACTAATTTCCACTTGCCGATGTGTCGTTCGGGTTCTTTGAGGTCGCGTTCGAGTTCCTCAGTTGGGAATTTGAGGTGTGCGAGCAGGTATGCTGCGATGCAGTACTTGAAGTGGGCCTCTCGCTCTCTCCCTACGAAATCGTTGGTCAGGATGTTGACCACGCGTAGGGCTAGCTTGAGCGCGTCGTCATCTTCCAACTTCTTGTACGTGCCATGGAGCGTATCGAGGCCACAATCGCTGATTCTGATTTGAAACCCTTTCGGCTTCACCACCCTTTCCGCAAGTCCCATGCGTTTCGCCATCACCGACTCTATAGGTGTGCTAGTATTTATACTTTTCGGTTCGCTGGCGGGCCTCAGACACAAGTAGTGTCCGATGGTTGGTGAATTGCCCATCTCAAGGGTATCGACATAAGCTAAACCTTGATGCCAAACAACATAAAGGGCGCGACAACATCTGCTCGCGAGATCTTCGAGGAAATCGGTCGACGGCTAGAGAACGCTCATAAGCGAAGGTCGAAGTTTTTTAAGATTGTGGGCTCTGGGCTAATCCACTTTTCCTAGGCAGCGCAGAGGTACCAGAACCGAGAAACTGGCCGTGCTATGGAACGGATGGCGTCCTTCGCAATGGATTCGAGGACCACTGCAAAGAGCCTCGCCTACCTGAATCTTTACTTCACTCAACAGATTGCTACTGGTAGAAGTGACCCATCGCTACTCTATATGGCAGCGCACCAGCGATATCTCGGCTACATAGGGCGCGAGCTCACATCGGACGCTTCAAGGGAAGATAAGGCACGACGCATTAACGAGCTTCGAGCCGTCCTGAGAACGGTAAAGGACCTTGACTCGTTCAATACATTCATGGTGCAGTACGGGAAAGCCTCGGACGACACCGCCGCCTCGTATTCAGAGCAGGCAAGCACAGCACACAAGAATGCTGATCGCGCGGCCACCGCGTACATCATCACCTTCGCGATCGGCTCATTACTGTTGCTGTTCGGCATCGTTGACGAATGAACTCCACGTGCGCTCGACGTTAGGCACAGTTCATGCTCTTCACAACGTTCGGGCAACAGCGGCTTCGATGGCAAGCACAATCCAGAGCACAGGATGCATCGCTCCACGTCTTAGCAACGGTTTCATTCTGTCCTCTTCACCCCACAGACTTTGCTGTGTGCGAGGAGCGCGCCGCTCCCAAAGAATTCCGCATGGCAGTGCAGACACCCGCAGATCGTGAGGACACAGCCGGGGCACATCTCGGCTATCAGAGTATCGACTTGTGTATTCCCCACTGGTGGTTCGCTGGTTTTTGCCATGCTTGCCCCCTTTGAGCGAACAAGTATTTATATCTTTCGATAGCGGTACGCAGCAGCACTCGCTATTGCTCACTAGCTGGGTCCGTGGTGGGAGTGGGGCTGGTTGTCGTGATCGTCGTGATAACGGTTGGGCTTGTGCCGTAGGGGTTGTGCAGCACTGTCGTTTGTAGCCCGTCGAGAAACTCGTCGAGTTCTGGGCACGGTCGTCCCGCCGCCCGAAACAGGTGGAGTCGTAAGTAGTGGCAGATGCGCCGGATCGCCTCGTGCGTATTTTGCCAGTCGTGAGGTTGTGGCGTGGTGAGGTGGGCGCACGCTTTGTCCGCCATTCGGATGAATCGAGTGAAGAGCTGCTTATCCGTCTCGGGAAGGGTGTCCACGTTCACGAACGTTCCCCCAAGATCGTTTGCATGCACATCGTCATCGCCATACTCGCTTGGCGTCTTGTTGTACAGCACATCGGTCTTCTTGCGCTTGAACACACCGAGCACATTGAGCATCGATCTGCCGGTGATGACGGATGCTTCAAAGCAGGGAGCGAGCCACGCATGACCATCCGTGCGCCCAGGCCGAGTCATTTTGTAATGCGCCAGCATGATCCCGACACGGTACGGCAAGTGCTTTTCGAAATACTCGTTGATTTCCGACTCGCTTAACTTGCTCATAGTCTGCCTAACCGTCACGCTCTGCTGGTGTCGTGAGTCGCTTCATTACGGCCACGTAGTCAGCGGTGTTTTTCTTGTCGGTCGCGAGTTGGACGAGCACGTATTCAAACGCTGCTTTGCATTTATCGAAAGTCTCAGTGCACTCGGCTTCGGGTTCTCCGTGCAGTCCAGCGCTCGTCAAGTCATGCAACGTGGCTATTGGGTTGAACCCATCTCGTATGAGCCGTTCGGGTAGTATGCGTTGCGCCAGAGCGATTTTCTCGCTAAATCGTCGATCCTCTGTCACGCGCGCTAGCTCATCAGGTTTCACATCATGGGCTTCGGGATCTGCGGCAAGCATTTCCAGTAAGCCATTCACTCGGTTCTCCACAATTCGTCGCAAGTACGCAACGGCCCCAAGACCAAAATTAGAGTTTCGGCACGTGAGGGCATTCCTGTACAAGCTGCGGTCCTCATCGGTCATCACGCTATCAAGTTCTGGTGGTGGGGTGCGCTGTAAGGGCGGGAACTGGCCGATCTTTTGTACTTGCAGCTCCGCGAAGAGTACGCCGATGTGTACGAGGCCGTGGTCGCAATTTTTGCAGACAAAACGCAACCAGGTCGCACCTGTTGGTATTTTGTCTGTGGAGCAGCGGAATCGTTGGCCTCGTCGGCATTTGTCGCAATGAAGATAAAGCTCGTCGAGTGCAGGGATGTACTTTGGCGAGCTCTCATGGAATATCGCTTCTTCGGGGACGGCTAGTGGTTTATAGAGCGGCGCTCCCGATAACCATTTTTGCAGCTCCATTTTTAGCTTGAATCGTGCGGTCAGCGCTGCTGCTTCTTTCACCGCTATGGCTCGGTGGGGGTTTGGTGGTGTCGGGGGCTGCATCAATCAAGAGTGTAGCCTGACAACTTCACTGCGTGGTCGGGTTACGCTAAGCGAATGATTGCTCCGTGTGGCATTGCTCCTGATGGTCGGCCGACGATCCGGTTACGTCTTGTGCAGCAGGGTCGTTTGCTCTGGGATGACGAGGTGATTGTTGATACGGGCTTCAATGCTAGCATGATCGTTCCCACCACTGTCTCACCCGGCGTCCCACC
This sequence comes from uncultured Solibacteraceae bacterium, assembly GCA_964449665.1. Lineage (GTDB taxonomy): Bacteria > Acidobacteriota > Terriglobia > Bryobacterales > Bryobacteraceae > JAFLBB01. The sequence continues at coordinate 4,067 of CAYUZM010000053.1, read as the reverse complement.
AGATCCGCCCGTCGGCAACGTTAACTGTCTTCCGACGCCGATTATGGGTGACATCGAAGCAAAGCTTGGCGCAACATCTTAGCTTCGCACTGCCACAGGGGTGTTCTCCGACCGTGACTATCCTGTTGTTGGCGTGTTGTTTTTGAGCTTGTTTGGCCTTTCGCTCTTCATCCAGAAAGAATCGCCAGCAGCCTCGACGTTGGCGTTTCTGGCAACGGCTGACGATCCGTTGGTTGCGTACGCACGGCAGCGCTACTTCGATGCAAAGTAGTCGAATGTTCACATGGGGTCAGCCTCTCAGGACTCCGCTCTCGTGAGGAATGCTTGCAATCCCAAATTTATCGGAATTGCCACCGCGCTGTTATGAGGTCCCACGTATCCCAAGTCCGATGGCGCAGTATAGACAAGTAGGGCTTCGTTGTCATGAGAGTACTTTTTGGCAGTCAAGGAAAACGTGGTGTCTCGTCGCGTCACCGGGATTTGACACGATAACGGCGTCGTATTTGTTGCAGTTTGCCTGTGCGGTGAAATCCGCATAGCAGTCTCGCGGTGGTTTCGCGCAAAACATCTTTTCAGTAGGAAGACCGTAATTGTTCGGGTGTGATCCGCCAGTGACCTGGCAAACTGTGACAGTTTGCTGGACGGCACCTGGAAACTGGTTTTCTTCGATGTCGCAGGAGATGACGAATCGGTATGAATCAGTACAACCCATCAAGAGAACTGCCAGGGCGAGGCAAGCCGCGAACAATATCCAATGGGAAGTTTGGTGTGGATCGTTGCCCGCCGTCGCTGATTGATCGCTGCTTGCCGCCATGCTTCAGCCAAGTGTGTCAGCCAGTATTTATACCTTTCGGTGCTATGTCTCGTGCGCTCCTGTTCGGTCGTCCCTATACTTTTCCCGTTCGACGTTGAATCTCTTGATCTATTGAACGCAGCGCTACAACCCCAGATACCGTTAGCTGGCGCTGCGCTTTTTGGATCTTTTGACGCTCAAGTAGTTCGATGGGCGACTTTTGGCCCAGTTCCTTCAGGCCTCGCGAATGCATATAGAATTTTGCACAATCACTTCGCACGTCGTACGTTAATAGCGCCGCCTGCTCAGGAGTAAGATTTCTCCAAGCCTCATCCCGAATCATCGCAGTGTCCATGCTACTATAATCCAAGTTGAAGACTACCTCAGCCCTGATTTTCTCAAGATAGATCCCTGGTAGGTATCCCTCTGCAGCTTTCATCGCGCTCAACTCAGCAATGCGATCCACTTGGTCCCTGTAGGTCCCAAGTATTGCTATGAATAGGCCAAGCACCGCGAGTCCACCCAGCCCCCATGCAACTGGTTGTGCATACGGCACGATATCAAAAACACGACTGATGTAGCCAATAACACTCCCGGGCAAGCTAATGCGTGCCCACCATGATTTTGAGACGTCTTTCAAAAACGGCCACAAGTAGCGGTGCATTGGTACGATATTGTATCAAAGGGTCACAGCACTGCATTCCTTAACCGCCTCGCCAGCGAACTCGTCAAGAATCCAACCTTTCCCAAGAGCCAATAGGGTTCGTCGTCACAGTTTCCGTACCCCGCACAACTGGCAGAACTCTGCATCGTCGGAGCGAAAGTACTGATGACCGCCGTTCATGAAGCAAAGGAATGTCCTCATGGTGAACGCTGGCTTCATTCTGTGATCTCCCAGTCGTCGAGGTAGCAGTCGTACGCTTCCTGTGCTGATTCGTAGAGTTCTTGGCATTCGGCGCACATCCAGGCGTCGACCTGAACCGCTCGTTGCTCTTTTGCTAACGGCTTCGGATCGGTCTCCGAGGCGGTTGTCACGCTTTCACCTTCGGCTTGTGATGCTGACGCGGCCTTTGGACTTCCTGCAGGATGTAGTCCTCTCGGAATGATCCCCATATTTTCTCGTTCAGGAAGGAGCCGATCAATAGGCCCACTATCATTGCTCCGTAGTGGAGTGGCTTCTCGCCGAACATCGTGAGGGGATGGAATAAATGAAAAATACAGAGGGCCACCCACGCCACCGTTAGCGCAAAGAGAACGAATGAAGCCGCGAGAGCAGTAGCGAGCTTCACGCGGTCACCTTTGCTTTTTTGATGCTGACGCTGGTTTTGCATCGGCTGCATGACGCGTAGTACGGGTTCCGTCCTCTATAGTTCCATTCGTGCTTGCACCGTCGGCATTGGAGTTTCATGTCCCACTCTTTTGCTGCAGTGCTTTGTCGACGTCTTCGTAATAGTCCGAAATCTCAATCTCCTTCCACCCTTCCAGGCAGTCCTCGCAGAATACAGCTCCTTTGTCGTGACCTTTGACGATCCGGTACGTTGCATCTTCCTCTTGACAGTTGTCACAGACTTCAACTTCCTTTTTCATGGTCTTTTTCTCCTGTACTTCGACTTGTTGGCCTCGAAGACTTGGTGGCAAGTCCTGAGGTGCACAAACCGCGTGACCTTGCCGTATGGCCATGTACCGTCTTTGCGCTGGAACCCGGAGATCTGGCTCATCGTCTCCTCAAGCTTGAATGCAGGATTCAGTAGTTCCTCAAAACCGAATCCCGTTCGACCTGGCTTCTTGCAGACGGCGCAATTGGCATGATGGGACTTCATTTTTGATCACCTACGTGAGTCAGTAGGTATCCCAGTATTTATACTTTTCGGTGCTGCTGTTCGGCTGCGGGTGTTGCCGGGGCACGTGCGGTGATGGCGTGGATGCTTTTGGGTTTGGCCCCCCTTGTCACTGCCTTGTCGGCGGCGTACACTTTCTTGCATGGAACGTCCCGAGCCTGATGCTCTGGTCCCAATCGGCGCCGATGTTCTCGTGCGACGATTACGGTCCTGCCCGTCCGATGAGCGAAGAGCAGTTGCGCTGGCGCTTGCAGCCACAGGCGGTAGTGCCGCCATCGATGAACTCGTGCGTATTACTAGCGGTGGGTTTCACACCTATCAGAAAGGGACGTGGCACTCACTCTGGCAAAATGTACCCGACCACTATTCACTCGCCGATCAGCTCATCGCTGTTGAAGCTCTTGGCGAGACAAAGAGCGCTGACGTGCTCGCGTATCTTCGCAATTTGTATACGCCCGAAATACGAAGAGAGTCACGCAGTGAAAGTAGTAGTAACGGAAGTGATTCTATTACTGATTCTTGGATGGAAGAAGTGTACTGCTATCCCAACGCAACAGGTAACCTGGCGCGTGCCTTAATGTATACAATCGACCTCACGACGAGCAGTTGGGGCAATGAATCACCGAATTCGGCTGAGCACATTGAAGAGGAACGCAAGACTGTTCCCGAGGGTATGCGAGCTCATCACATCGTCCGTGCAGCCATCGCAAAACTGGAGTCATCGTCCGAACAGTGATTTTCGGTTTTACTGTTTTACCTTCGTCGGGGTTCTCTTCACAATGTGTAAATGTGTGTAAAGGTGTGGAAAGTTGTTGTTGTGGGTGTTGTGGTTGGTAAAGGTGTTGGGGGTTGGGTGGTAAAGGTGTTTTTTTATTGGATGATGGTTGGTAGTTGTTGTATGGTTTCTGGTGTGAGGACAATGGTTGAGTGTGGGAGTTGTTCTTTGTTTTTTTCGTGGGCGGTTTTTGTGGTGAAGAACATGATGAGTTGTCCGTGTCCTTGGCATTTGCGAATGTTGTCTTGGATGTTGCTTTTGCCGGTTTCGATTTCGATGAGGATGGTCCTGTTGTCACGTTTGGTGTGGAGATCGACGCGTCGTCCGGTGGTGATTTCGTGTTCTGTGGTGACGGTGTAGCCGTGTTGTTCGCAGATTTTTTTGAGTTGTTGTCGCCAGTATTCGTGTTCCGTGCTCCCTGGTCCTGTGGGGGTGATGGTCCCGCCGTTTTTCGTGACGTGTTCTTTGCCGGTCGGGGTGAGGGTGAGGAATTTCATACGACTCCGTCCTGCCTCAACGACTTCAATCGTGACGAGTCCGTAGTGGACGAGCCGGTTTTTGTGGTGGTTCCCGATCTTCGGGTTCCACGCGAGGCGTTCGTAGCGTTGGGTGATCGTCCGCCAAGGATTGGCTGCCACGTCGAGGAGTAGTGTTGTGCTTT
>CAYUZM010000052.1:0-14452 GCA_964449665.1 uncultured Solibacteraceae bacterium | reverse complement strand
TCCATCGGCCTCTTCTTCAGCGCGCCGCTGCCGGTCTTCAATCGCAATCAAGGCGAGATCGTCCGCGCCCAACGTGAAACCGAACAGGCCGCCGCGCAAATCCGCGCCCTCTGTGCTCGCGTGGAAAACGAGGTCGCCGCCACATGGCAGCAGTACACCACCTCGCGAGGCCTCCTGGAAGACATCGAGACAAACATGCTTGCCAAGGCCAAGAGTGTCCGCGAGCGCACTGACTACTCCTACCGCCGCGGCGAAGCCTCCTTCGTCGAATTTCTCGATGCCCAACGCTCTTTCAACGAAGTGATGCAAAGCTACAACGACGCCCGCGCCGGCTATGCCCGCAGTCTCTATTTATTGGACTCCGTGAGTTCCGCGCCACAGCCGTAACGTCGATTTGCCGGCCAATCCTGTCTGCATTTGGGGGAAGGCGCTACAATGACAGATTTGGTCCCCCTCACATGGCTAATCTGATTGTTCTTGGTGCGCAATGGGGCGATGAAGGCAAAGGCAAAATCGTCGACCTATTTTCGGATCGTTTTGACATCGTTGCCCGCTATCAAGGCGGACACAACGCAGGACACACCGTCTGGATCGGCGAACAGAAGTATGTTCTCAAACTGATTCCAAGCGGCATTCTCCGTCCCGGCAAGACCGCGGTCATCGGCAACGGCGTGGTCATCGATCCCAAGGCTCTCATTGAAGAGATCACCACTCTTGAAAAGCTCGGTATCGACGTCCGGTCTCAGTTGCGGATTTCCAACCGCGCCCACGTCATTTTCCCGTTCCACCGCATGGTGGAGCGCATCAGCGAAGACTCGCCGGGGAAGGCCATCGGAACCACCTCGCGCGGCATCGGCCCTGCGTATGAGGACAAGATCGGCCGCCGCGGCATCCGCATCGCCGACCTCGTGGACCGCCCCTCCTTCACGGAACTCTATACGCAGCTCCAGAAGGACAAACGAACCGTTGCCACCGCCTTCGGTATCACGCAACAGGATGGCGACAACCTCGAAGAGTACATCGCCTACGCCGACAAGCTTGCCCCCATGGTGTGCGACACCGCCGAGCTTCTCAACACGGCCGTTCGCTCCGGCAAGCGCATCCTGCTGGAAGGGGCGCAAGGCACCATGCTCGATATCGATCACGGTACCTATCCGTATGTGACCAGCTCCAGCGCTGCTTCCGGCGGCGCCGCCACCGGCACCGGGCTTCCGCCCACCCGCATCAACGGAATCATTGGCGTCTCGAAGGCGTACATCACCCGTGTCGGCGGCGGACCGTTCCCCAGCGAAGACCACGGCGATCGCGGCGAAGCCATCCGCAAAGCGGGCAATGAGTACGGCTCCGTCACCGGGCGCCCGCGCCGCTGCGGCTGGTTCGACATCCCGCTCCTTAAATACACCGCCATGGTGAACGGGTTCGACTCCCTGATTGTCACCAAGCTCGATGTGCTGGACTCCCTCGACGAAATCCCCGTCTGCGTCGGGTATAAGATCAACGGCAAAGTCATCACCAGCATGCCTGCGTCGCAGCTTGAATTTGCGAAAGTCGAACCGGTCTACGAACTACTGCCCGGCTGGCACAGTCCCACGTTTGGCATCGACAACATCGACGCGCTCCCCGAACGCGCCCGCGCCTATCTCCGCTTCCTCGCCGAGAAGACCGAGGTCGAAGTCGGCAGCGTCTCCACTGGACCCGAGCGCAATCAAACGCTTGTCGTTCCCGGTTCCAAGCTCGCCGCCCTGCTTGCCTGAGCCCCCGTGAACATCCTCGTCACCGGCGGCGCGGGATACATCGGCAGCCACACCGTCAAAGCCATCGCCGAGGCGGGCCACAACGCTGTCGTCGCCGACAACCTGGAAAAGGGTCACGACTGGGCGGTGCGCTGGGGACAGTTTGAGTTCTGCCAGCTCTCCAATCCGGCAGCCATCGACAAGATATTCGAACGCCACGCGATAGACGCCGTCATTCACTTCGCCGCTTACATCGAGGTCGGTGAATCGATGAAAGACCCCGGCAAATACTTCCGCAACAACGTCGGCTGCACGCTCAACCTGCTCGACGCCATGCAGCGGGCTTCGGTTCGCCACATCGTTTTCTCCTCCACCGCCGCCGTCTACGGAACGCCGCTCCAAATTCCCATTCCCGAAACGCATCCCAAGCAGCCTGTGAACACCTACGGTGAAACCAAACTCATGGTGGAACGCATGCTCGACTGGTATGCCGCCTGCCACGGCTTCGCCGCCGCCAAGCTTCGCTACTTCAACGCTGCCGGCGCCGACGAACAGGCCCGCATCGGCGAAGCCCACTCGCCTGAGTCGCATCTCATTCCGCTCATTCTCGCCGCCGCCCACGGTCACCGCCCCTTGATCGCCATTTACGGAACCGATTACCCCACTCCCGACGGTACGTGCATCCGCGACTACATCCATGTCGACGACTTGGCCGCTGCCCATCTTCTTGCTCTCGACCGAATCCGCGCCACCAACACCTCCTGCGAGTACAACCTCGGCACCGGCACCGGCTCCAGCGTCCGCCAGGTCATCTCGACCGTCGAGAAAGTCACCGGGCTGCACGTGCCCGTGGACGAATCCCCGCGCCGACCCGGCGACCCCGCCGAATTGATCGCCGACCCCGCCCGCGCCATGGCCGAACTCGGATGGCGCCAAATCCGAAGTGACTTGCCTACGATTATCGAATCCGCCAACCGCTGGTACGTAAAACACTTCCACCTTGTATAATCCCTACTAGGGAATAGGTGATTCACGCGTGGGCCCACTGAACATATCCGTCAAAGGCGAGTATGCGCTGCTCGCATTGTTCGACCTCGCCCTCCAGCGCCCCGGCGAACCCGTCAAAATTGCAGGCATCGCCCAGCGCCAGAAGATTCCCCAAAAATTCCTAGAGCTGATCCTCGCCGCGCTCAAGCAGGGCAACTTCGTCGAATCGCGCCGCGGCGCCGATGGCGGCTATCTGCTATCGCGCCCCCCGCAGGAGATCTGCGTCGGCGACATATTACGCTTTGTTGAGAGCGGCCGGATGGGCCGCGGACAGTCGCGCCGCAAGCAGGATTCGCCCTTCTCCGAAATGTGGAGCCGTGTCGAGAATTCCATAAGCGAAATCCTGGACAATGCCACGCTCGCCGACGTTGCCCGCGGCTGGCAGGAGAAACAGAGTAAATACGTACCGAACTGGGAAATTTAACCCGCCGCGCCCCGTCGCGCGAACTTCGAAGGAGCACTCATGCTATTCAACGACAACTCACTCAGCATCGGCCGCACCCCGCTGGTGCGCTTGAACCGCGTCACCGAAGGGCTACCGGTCACCGTGCTTGCCAAAATCGAAGGCCGCAACCCTGCCTATTCAGTGAAGTGCCGTATCGGCGCTTCGATGATCTGGGAGGCGGAAAAGAGTGGCGCGCTGAAACCTGGCATGGAATTGGTCGAACCGACCAGCGGCAACACAGGAATCGCGCTCGCCTTCGTCGCCGCCGCGCGCGGATTTCCCATCACGCTCACGATGCCCGAAACGATGTCCATCGAACGTCGAAAAGTGTTGAAGGCGTTCGGCGCGCGCCTAGTGCTTACGGAAGGCTCGGCAGGCATGAAAGGCGCCATTGCCAAGGCCGAAGAGATCGCCGGCTCCGACCCCAAGCACTGGCTCCTGCTGCAACAGTTCAAGAATCCTGCCAACCCGAAAATTCACGTCGAAACCACTGGCCCGGAAATCTGGGACGACACCAACGGCGGCATGGATGTCCTGGTGAGCGGCATTGGCACTGGCGGCACCATCACCGGCGTATCGCGCTATTTCAAGGAAGTGCGCGGAAAGAAGATTCTCTCGGTCGGCGTCGAACCCACGGCCAGCCCGGTCATTACGCAAACCCTTAAGGGCGAAACCGTGAAACCTGGACCGCACAAAATCCAGGGCATCGGCGCCGGTTTCATTCCCGAAACGCTCGACCTCAAAATGGTCGACCGCGTCGAGCTCATCTCCAACGAGGAGTCCATCGAAATGGCACGCCGCCTCGCGTCGCAGGAGGGCATTCTCTGTGGCATTTCGTGCGGTGCCGCTGCGGCCGTCGCCGTCCGCATTGCTCGCGAACCCGAGATGGCCGGCAAAACGATCGTCGTTGTACTTCCAGATTCCGGTGAGCGCTACTTAAGCAGCGCGCTTTTTGAAGGAATGTTCAACGAATAACCAGAGCGAACTAAGTTGCCGGCGATCGTGTTTGTGCAGTCGCCCCGTGGAGCGTGGCGGCCAAGTGTCAATTGGGAAGAGACACGCCACAGCGGTGCCGCTAAGGTCGAAAGGCCTGGTTTTCCGGGGGAATTGGTTGAGAGGAGCGGGCGCCTATGTTGGGTGATGAGGGGTGAGGGCGCCCGCTGTCGTAACGGGGATGTTGTGTAGGCGAGGCCCCTAAGGGCGTGGTTACACCGCCCGGAAAAAATATATATGTTCGACCTCATTTTTTCTTCTTGACCTTTTCTTCGCCCACCCGTATTCTGGTGGCGAACAAATAGCGAAGCTTTCGTCACGAAGGAGCGGCTGCCATGAACCAATCTCTTCCCCTGCGCTGCGGCGTGTCCGGCTGGACCCATTCAGACTGGGATCGTTCCGTTTACCCCCGCCCACAGTCGCGCGGCTTCCACGCCCTCGACTTCCTTGCCCAGCGTCTCGACGCGTTGGAAATCGACTCTACGTTCTATCAGTTCCACCGTCCCGAGCTCGTGCGGCTCTGGGGGGCAAAGGTGGCCCATAACCCGCTCTTCAAGTTCACCGCGCGCCTGCACCGCCAGTTCACGCATGAGCGCCAACTCGATGACACGGCGGCCGCGGCATTTGCCGGCAGCCTTCGCCCTTTGCTCGACCGCGGCCAATTGGGGGCGCTGCTCATGCAGTTCCCTTCCTCGTTCCGCTTCACCGGCGAAAATCGCGACTTCCTCATTAAACTCCGCCGCTCGTTCTCGCAATTCCCACTCGTGGCCGAACTCCGCCATGGGTCCTGGACCGTCGAGGAGGCGATCGGCACGCTGGTCGATTACAAGATCGGATTCTGCAACCTGGAGCAGCCACGCACCCTCCGTGCCACCTCCCCTGCATCGTGGCTTACCACGCGCGTCGGCTATGTGAAACTGTACGGTTCCAAAGTGGGCCAGGCATTCGACGAGTTCGACGACTCCGCCGCGACGCGGAACGGCCAACGCACCGGGAATGACCACCTGTTCTCGCTCGCGGAAATGGAAGCCTGGCAGCCACGCATCGAACACCTGCGCCGCTTCGCCGAAGAGGTCTACGTGATCTTTGGCAACGATAGCGCGGGGAAGAGTGTCGTGAACGCCCTGCAGATGCAGTCTCTGCTCCAGAGCGATCGCGTGAGCGCGCCGGAGCGTCCCGCTGCCGCATCTGCCGCTTCGCCCGCACTCACGCCTGCCCCGTCCTTGTTCGACGTGGCGGCGTAACAGCTAGAGTCCGGCGGCCTTCATTGCCTCGCGCAGTGCCGCCAAATCAGCCTTCATCAATCGGAGGAATTCGGAACGTTCGATGGTCATTCCTTTTCCGGCATGGGCGTCGCCCACTTCCTGGTATTCCATGTGAAGCTGAAGGGGGCCGGTAAACCCGGCCTCTTTCACGTAGCCCAGGAACTTCGGCAGGTTCACCATACCTTTGCCCAGGGCGCACCATCGCGGCGCCCACGCGCCCTTGGCGTTCTTCTCCCAATAGAAGTCCTTGACCGCAATACCCCGTGTGTGGGGCAGCAACATGCGCGACGTCGACATCCACGCCCCAAAGCCGCCCTCCACCGTTGCGTGGCCGATGTCGAGGTTAATGCTGATCGACTCTGGCTTGAACTTGCGCGCGATCTCGTAGATGTCCCAAAACGCGTTGCCAAACTGCCCCGGCCCCGAGTGCGTATGGTACATCGCGCACATGCCATAGGCGCGGTTCAACTCGTCGAGCCCCTTCGTGCGTTCGTAAATCGCCTTCATCTGCGCCTCGGGAGCTTTCTTCTCGTCCCAGCGGAACCCGCCCCAGCGGTAGCGCATGATCTTCAACGAAGCCAGCGTCTTCAACATCGCCTCGGCGTGAGGAGTCGTGGCATCCACAATGCCCGCTGTCACCATCGGAGTCGACAGGCCCGCCTTGTGAATGGCATCGACCGCGCGCGGCAGATCGTCGGCCACCCGCTCAGGCAATACGTGCCCGCCCGGGCGCAGGGTCAAATCGAGCCCGTCGTAGCCGATCTCCTTGCACAACGCCGCCGCTTCTTTGACATCCGTCCACTGGAAGTGCTTCGAGAAGGCGCAAATCGGCAGCGCGGGAGCCGGCTGCGAAGGCGCCGGGGACGAGGGCGCGGCCATCGCGGCATTCCCCGAAAGCGCCGCGGCGCCTCCGGCTATTCCAGCAAGTGCGTGTCGGCGGGTGATCATGGCGCACACCAGTTTATCTCGCCGAATGGACGCGCGTCCGATCGACACGGCTCGCCTGCGCCACAGTTTTACACTTAGGCCATTGCCTTACTGTTCGCGCCACCATATACTAAGGCAAGTGACGGAATTATGCACTTGACGAACCCGCAGGATAGCACGGTTGGGCGCGGTATTCCTGGTGGCGCGGCTAGCGCGTTCGGTAGCATAATGAGGAATCCCGATTTCGGGTGTCTCTTTATGCCCACACCCCCACGCAGTATTCTGATAGCCGTTGAGGGGATTGACGGCGCAGGCAAGACCACGCAAGTTGAGATGCTCCGTGCGGCGCTCATCGCGGTAGGCGAGGTTCCCGTCGTCTCCAAAGAGCCGACGAATGGGCAATGGGGCAGCATCATCCGGCAATCGGCAAGCACTGGGCGGCTTGATCCAATCGAAGAGCTTGATCTGTTTATCAAGGATCGAACGGAGCATGTCGATACACTGATTCAACCAGCGCTCAACACGGGGAAGGTGGTCATCCTCGACCGCTACTTCTACTCCACTATCGCGTACCAGGGAGCGCGCGGCATTGATCCCGCTGGCGTTCGCAGCCAAATGAAGCAGAGGTTCCCGGTTCCTGATGCCGTCTTCCTTCTGGACGTAGACCCGTGGGTTTCTGTAGACAGAATTGCCCATTCGCGCGGGGAGACGCCGAACCATTTTGAGGGCAGGGATGACTTGGCGATATCCCGCCAAATCTTCAACTCGTTAGAGGGTGACGAGATTTACAGGATCGACGGAGAGCAGTCGGCGGAAGAAGTCCACCGGCAAATCATCGAAGCGTTCGCGCGCGGGCCACTGAAGGCGAAGCGATGCGCGAAGGATTACGGGTGCGACGATCCATTCCACTGTATGCCGCGCCTGACGAACACGTGCGAGTGGGTTAAGCTTTCGCAAGCACTACACCACAACCTCGACGTGCCAGCGGTGCGAAGTTAGCGCTTCGACTTTCGCTTCTTCGTGGGCTTGTGCGTCGATGGGCGCGGCATGTCGGCGGTCGGCTTTACCTTCAGTAGGCCAGCTAGCGCCTCGCGCTCACTCAGGGGGATGTGGACGTTGTCTCCGGGCTTCGGCACACTTCGATTATGCGGCATGGGTCAACCTTTCGTATAATGGTGCCGAGTGCGGGCCTCGAACCCGCACGGACGCTTAACTCTCGACAAGCGGCGTCCACCTGATTCCAAATCAGGCGTGTTTGCCAGTTTCACCAACTCGGCACTTCGGGCAACCGAAGCCGACACCGGCCCCGATCCGCTACGCCTGCAAAACTTGGCGGATCGGGGCCTTCTCTTGTTTAGGACCACGCCCCGGTCGGGTGATGCAATTGGGCGGCATGGCCTATCCGTCTTATCAGCAGCGGTTGCATGACTCGAATCTACAGGGGATGGATGACGCACTCCACGGCAATCCTCGTGATTCTTTACGGCACCTTACGGCATCTTACGGCAGGATAACTATAACTACGTGTTTTTCCAACAACTTAGAAAATTCGCGCTGATAGGCTGCGAGATTAAGTTTGCTTGGCTTGCTGCCTGTTGGGCTGAGGTGGCGTTGCACGGTGCGGATGTCTAAGCTAACCAACTCCGATAATTGGTCTTGCGTAATTCTGGCCTCTAAACGCAAGGCTTCGAGTTGTTGCCAAATCGGTCCACCCGCCGCCGCAAGCGGTTGGGCATCGCTTGCAACCTTGGGAATTTCTAGCCCTATTCGCCGCGCTCGAATCAACTCGTCTCGCTCTAGTTCGGAGCAGAGAATCCCGGACCCCTTGCATAGTTCGGATATTTTGAAACCCAAGCCACTCCATGACGCAGTGACCGGAAAAAGTAGCTTCTCGCGAGGACATAACCCGCGCTTCGACAACTTCTCCAGCCAAACATCCACGGGGTCCAGGTTTTCATTTTCTTCAAGAATGAGACCGGCCCGCGTAGCCAGGGATTGAAATTGGGCTATGGATGCGTTGATTCCGACAAGCCCCCAATGGGGTTCGGGTTTATCGTCAAATAAATTCCAGATTGCGGCGATGTCGGTATCAATTCTCCAGAGCGCCCTGAACTGATCTGCGAGATCTCGCCACTCGTCGGATTGTGCCATCGCCCCTCTTGCGCCACGGCAAGCGGAGGGCTACGATTGAGGTGTCAAGGTTCAATCGAGAGGCCCCGGTCGCAAGGCCGGGCTTTTCGTTGTTATGGGGACTATTTTACAGTCAACGCGCGGGATGAATTACATTCCGAAGTGCTTGCTCGAACTTTGGATTGATGGAGTAGTTCCGATCTGCCTCGCTGACTCCATTCCCTAGCCGTATGGAAGTGAACAATATCAATTGCGGGATATCTCTTCTCGCATACAGGGAATCAGGGTTGAATCCTAATCGGTTGAGTTTGGATCTCAAGGCTTCGCCAGCGTCTAGCATCCACGCGACCAGTTGTTGGTCGTTTTCGGACAACAAAACTAGCGCCCGTCGTACTTCGTTCTCTTTGTGCTCGTCGTGGGGGTGCTTGCTGGCTAATGAGGCTTCTAATGCCGCCGCCCGTGCAACTCGCTCCGCAATCTGATTATTTGCCGTGGCCAACTCTCGCTGCACCTCACTATCAATAGCCTCTGCCCCCTTGCGTATTGCGATGGCATACGTCCCGATTAGGCCAGCGGTGAGACTTAACAGGGAATAGATCGCCGCAGTTCCAACGTCAAACATACTGCCCCTGTTTTGAAGATAGGCGGCTAAGGATGGAACGCTCACGAGTCCAACGAGCCCAAGGTACAGACGATAGTCTGACCAAAACCCACGGAATTCCTTCCACGCGGCAATACGCAATCGTTGCTTGTAGGGCGCTGCAGGGTCCATTTGCTAATTGCATTGGGCGCACTCCTCTGGTACGTTCTGAGTAGCACCCGATATGTTTGGCGAACGGCCACGAATGCGAATCGTGGCTGTTCGTGTCTAAAGCGCCGCTAGTCTATCACGCCATCACTCACCCGTTCCCTTTTGGTTCCCGCAGCATCAGCCGTTTGCCGCTCGTCTTTTTGAGCGCCACGGTCACACGGTCGGCGTCTGGCGTCTTCCGCATGTTGTAGCGGAAATCGAACTCGCGCAGGTATTGGTCGAGGTACTGCTTGCCAACGTGGTGAACCACGCCATTCACGCCGCGTTTGAAGATTGAGAAGTACCCTTCGACCGTGTTCGTCGTGATGACCAATCCATCTTCGTGCCGCGAGTATTCCTTGCGCTTGTGATTGACCGTGGAGTGCTTCCAGCCATACTTGGAGAACTTCAGGCGAGTCGCCGAATCGGTCATGATGTGCGCGTTGTTCTTGTCGATCATCTGATCGACCATTGGCCGCAACTTCTCCGCCGTGACGATCTCGGCATTCATGGAGCGCACCGTGCCGTCGCGCTGGAGGATGGTGACAACCGGCGTCTTGTTCGCGTTCGGATTGAAGCCGGAGCGTTGGGTTTCGTTCTTGTGTAGCTTTTTCTTTTTGGGCCGCTCCAATTTTCCGCCCACCCAGGTTTCGTCGATCTCGAAAATACCCTTCAACTTCTCGGCTAATGGTTCCTGCCCTAGCGCCCAGCGAACGCGATGCGCCATAAACCATGCGGTGCGGTAGCTGCCGCCCTGCTTGCCCGTCTCTTCGTTCACCGGCCACAGATTGCGCCACAGTTGGTGAGCGCTGATGCCCTTCTTCGATGAGCACATCAGGTGAATGGCAAGCAGCCACTTGTGAAGCGGGATCTTGGAATCTTCAAAGATCGTGCCGACCGTCACCGTGAACTGTTCGCGGCAATCGGCGCACTTGTAGACGCCATTGCGAACCGGGGTTTTGCTGCCTTCCTTGGCCGTGAGCTTGTAGGCGTTGCCAACCACGCCGCAATGCGGGCATACCGGGCCGTCGGGCCACTGGATCTTCTCCAGGTGGGCGCGGGCGGCTTCCTCGTCGTGGTATTGCTTCGATTGCAGTGTTGCCATGAACTAAGCATGACAGAAACCCATGGGTTCGTCAAGTGCATAATTCCGGCAAGTGACTAACCAACGCGTGGCTCAACTGAACAGCGTTTTTCATGGCCTGGCCGACCCCACGCGCCGCGCCGTCCTCGAACGTCTATCAAGCGGCCCCGCCCCGGTCAGCGAGTTGGCCCGGCCATTCCCCATGGCACTGCCGTCGTTCCTGCAACACCTGCATGTGCTCGAGGAATGCGGCCTGGTCAAGTCGCGCAAGGAAGGCCGTGTGCGCACCTACCGCCTCGCGCCGCGCCCGCTCACACTCGCCGAAGGCTGGCTCGAAAAGCGCCGCTCCGTGTGGAACCGCCGACTCGACCAACTCGACGCTTATCTCATCGAACTCAAGGAACAGCAACCATGAAACCATCCACTCTTCAGCCGAACCCCAAACTCGACCTCGTCCTCCGACGCATCGTGGACGTTCCGAAGGACCTCGTCTGGCTCGCCTGGACCCAGCCCGAGCACATCATGAAGTGGTTCACCCCCGCCCCTTGGAGGACCGTCGCCTGCGAGATCGACCTACGCCCCGGCGGCCGCTTCCACACGGTCATGCAATCGCCCGAGAGTCAGAACTTTCCCAACGAGGGCTGCTACCTGGAGATCGTCGAACAGGAGAAACTCGTTTGGACCAGCGCGTTGCTGGGCGGCTACCGTCCCGCGCCTTCCTCCGCACTCCCCGAGCACTGTCCTTTCAATATGACCGCAGCCATCCTCCTCGAAGCCAAGGGCAGCCGCACCGAGTACACTGCAATCGCCATTCATCCCGACGAGGATTCACGTGTCCGGCACGAACAGATGGGCTTTCACGAGGGCTGGGGCGCCGCGCTCGATCAACTTGTGGCGCTCGCTAAGACACTGTAGCCGGGCGCTACCCGTTTTCGTCGTGCTCGTCGTGCACAAACACGCTCTCAAAGGCCAGGTGTAGCACTTCGTCGGTCAATTCCCACGGCCGCCGCTCGAAGCGGATCAGGTCAATGGCGTGATTGATCACGTCGCGCGGGTGGCAGCGCCGCCGCTCGCGCCGGGTCCCCCGGTAGTGTGTTTCCAGGAAACGCTGCACAATCTCTTCGGTGTAGTCCAGCTCATTCTTGTCGGCGTAGCGGCGGAAAATCTCCAGGAACTCGTCTTCGCCAGGGTTCCGCATGAGCATCTTGTAGCTGATGCGCCGCAAGAACGCCTCGTCGCCCAACTGTTCCGGGCGCAGGTTCGTCGAAAAGATGAGGAACGCTTCGAATGGAACATTCACCTTGGCGCCGTTCTGGAACGTAAGGTAGTCCACATGGCGCTCCATCGGCACGATCCAACGGTTCAAAATCTCCGCGGGCGAGCACTTCTGCCGTCCAAAGTCGTCCAGCAAATAGATGCCGTTATTGGCTTTCAGTTGGAGCGGAGCGTCGTAAAACTTCGAAACGGTGTTATAGGAAAGGTCGAGCACCTCAAGCGACAACTCACCGCCCGACATGATGAATGGCCGCTTCGTCTTGAACCAGCGCGTGTCGAAGTCCGGTTCGAACGCCATCGCGCGGATCTCATCGGCATCGTCCGCAATCGGTTTGTGATACACCGGGTCGAACAATTGGATGATCATTCCTTGGCATTCGATCGCATACGGCAGGTAGATTGGCTCGGTGTCGATGTCGCACAGAGCCTCAGCCAAGTACGTCTTCCCATTGCCCGGTTGCCCGTAGACGAGAAACGACTTGCCCGCGTTCACGGCTGGCCCCAACTGCGTGAGCATCCGCGGCGTCGTCACCATGTGCGCGTAGGCCTGCACCAGTTGCTCCATGGTGAGCCAACTGTCCTTCCAGCGCTGCGCCCGCACCATGTCGGTGTACTGCGCCATTGGCACCGGAGCCTTCCCCGCGTACTGATTCTGCTCAAGATATTCGCGCGCATGGAGGCGCCCCGCGTCCGTCAGCGCGTAGATCGCCGAAATACTCCCCATTCCCATTGACCGCCGCACGCCCACAAGGTGCTGGCGCTTCAGGAACTCGATCATCTCCTCAATCACACTGAACCGCAGCCCCAGCGAACGCGCCAGGTCTCGCCCCAGCGTTTCGCTGCGGAAATACAGCGTTTTGAGAATTAACTGCTCGACCATCGCTTCCGGCAGCCCGGTTTCCCGGATGTGCGTCGGAATCGCAGGGACTACCGGCCCCTGCTGCAATTTGGTGGCGAGCTCCGCAACTTGTTCACTATGCATCTCCAGCGATCCACTTAGCTGATCGGCAGCGCTCGCGCGGATGTTTAGGTAGGTTCGTCTATAATTTTCGAAGGAGTCCTTATGCCTTCCCGCCGTAAACTGTTGGAAACCGCCGGCGCCGCCGCCATCTACCAACTGGCCGCCAGAGGCCCCCTTCTCCGTGCCGCCAGCGCCAGCGATCAGGTCAATCTCGGCTTCATCGGCAGCGGCATCCGCGGCACGCAACTGATTGAAGATCACAAGTCCATCGCCGGCGTAAACTGCCTCGCCGTCGCCGACCTCTACGATGGCTGTCTGAAACGCGCCAAAGAGCAGATCAACGACCAGATCAGCGTCGGCAAAGACTACCGAGCCATTCTCGACCGCAAAGATATCGACGCCGTAGTCATCGCCGTGCCCGACCACCTGCACAAGAAACTCGTCCTCGACGCTCTCTCCGCCGGCAAACACGTCTATATCGAGAAACCGATGACCTGGAGCCTCGAAGAAGGCCCGCAGATCATCGCCGCCGAAAAGGCGTCGAAGAAGGTGCTGCAGGTGGGCAGCCAGGGCAAAACGTCCTCGCTCGCCGCGAAGGCGAAGGAGATCATCGCAAGCGGCGCACTTGGCAAGGTCCACATGGTCCGCATGTCGAACCACCGCAATAACGCCCAGGGCTCATGGAAGTACGCCATTCCAACCGACGCCTCACCGGAAACCATCGACTGGCCCCAGTTCCTCGGCCACTATAAAGGCAAACCGTTCGACGCGCGGACATTCTTTCAATGGCGTTGCTGGTGGGAGTACTCCGGCGGCGTCGCCACCGATCTCTATGTCCACCTGCTCACGTGGCTGCACGAGGTCATGGGCGTTGAGGCCCCGCACGCCATCAGCTCCCACGGCGGCATCTTCAAATGGAATGACGGACGCACCGTTCCCGACTACATGAACTCGATTTTCGAGTACGACGGTTTCATCGCCGACATTTACGTGAACCTCGAAACCAGTTACCGTTCCAACCCCTGGAGCATTCACGGCACCGAAGGCACGTTGTATGAGGACAACAACAGCCTCGTCGTCTACCACGAACCCGTTGACAACGACGTGCAAGGCTACGGCACCTACCAATGGCCGCGCGAAATGCGCGAGCAATATTACGTAAGCAAGGGCTACCTGCCCAACGGGCGTCCCAAGGATCCGTTACTCGCGCCCAAGGAACCGACCGTTCATACCATCGACCGCGGCTTCAGCCACGCCGAGTGGTTCATCAAGTCCATTCGCGATGGTTCACCGTCCAAAGAGAACGCCACCGAAGGCCACTATGCCGCCGGCGCCGCACACGTCGCCAATGCCTCCTACCGCCAGAAGCGCCGCATGGAGTGGGACTACAAGAACAATCGGGTACGCGGCTAGCCATGCCCTCGCCCGCAGCCGCGAACTCCCCGGCACATCCTCCGCCGCGGCCGCCAACGCGCCGCATCACCTCGCTCGATGCCTTTCGCGGCGCCACCATCGCGGGCATGATTCTGGTGAACAATCTCGGTGATCACACCAACGCCTACGCGCATCTTACCCATGCCACCTGGCATGGCTGGACGTTGACCGACCTCGTCTTTCCCTTCTTCTGGTGGATCCTGGGCGTCGCGCTGGCCTTCAGCTACGGCTCACGGGTGGAACGAGGGGATAAAGCGGAACATTGCCTCCGCCATGTACCCACCCGCGCCGCGGCCCTGTCAGCCATGGGCCTTTTCCTAAATGCGTTCCCGACTTTTGATTTCCCCCAACTCCGGCTCATGGGCGTT
>CAYUZM010000051.1:11016-14480 GCA_964449665.1 uncultured Solibacteraceae bacterium | reverse complement strand
TGCGTCTTCTTCTCGCCGACGCCAAGCACCGGGAGCAGATCGATGATCACGCCCGGCTTGACCTCGAGTTCCCGCGCTAGTTCGTTGATGCGAATTTTACTCATGCTGGTTCGTATTGGGGATCGACCTTTTGCGGGGACTCAGAATGCAGGGGTGGCTACGCTGACGCGCCCTGCGAGGCGCGCGAGGCCCTTATGAAGGGAAATGAGCGTGTCCAAATCGCCTATTCCGAATCCTTTATGTTATCAGATTCCTCGGGTAATGCATCCGCAACCGCTTCCACGTCGGTAGGTTGCGCGATTTCCTCAGGGGCGGCTTCCGGTTCGGCGGCGGCAGTTTCCGCCTCGGCGGGCACTTCGGCAACTGCTGTTTCTGCCTCGGCCTGCTCTCCGGCGGCGGCGGATTCCGCCTCGGTGGGCTCTTCGGCCGCCTCGGGTTCCATGGTGGCGGCGGCTGGAGCGGGCGCGGCGTGAACGGGCGGCTGAATCGGCATGCCTCCCACGAATTCCTGCGGGGGAGGCGGCGGTTGCTGCGCCTCAAACTGCTGGTAGTACGAGATGACGCTCGACTGAATCAGCTCGACATAATCGGCCTCGATGCCGTCGATCTGCGCCAGCTCTTCCGGCGTCATCGAACCGAGTTTTTCCACCGTGCCGATGCCCGCGCCGATAAGCAGTTCGGCCAAACCTTCCGGCAGGCCGTGGTCGATCAGGATGGAAACGGGCGCTCCGGGAGCCATCACGGCCGCCATTTGCGATTCCACTTCCTGGCGCTTCTCTTCCTCGCTCTTGATATCGATGTGCCAGCCGAGAAGCTTGGCCGCAAGGCGGACATTCTGGCCCTTTTTTCCGATGGCAAGCGAGAGCTGCGTGTCGTCGACGATGACTTCCATGTGGCGCTCGACCGGATCGACAATGGCCACGCGCGTGATGCGCGCCGGGCTCAGCGCATGGGTGGCAAAGACGCTGATGTCTTCCGAGTATTCGATGATGTCGATCTTTTCACCGCGCAGTTCGCGGATGATCGATTGCACGCGCATGCCCTTCATGCCGACGCAGGCGCCGACGCTATCGACGTCGCGGTCGCGGCTGTGAACGGCAATCTTGGTGCGTTCGCCGGCTTCGCGCGCGCAGCCCTTAATCTGCACGGTGCCGTCGTAGATTTCCGGCACTTCCTGTTCAAAGAGGCGCTGCACCAGATCGGGCGCGGCGCGGCTGACCATGACGCCGGCGTTCTTGCCGGTCTTTTCCACGCTCTTGATGACCACGCGAACGCGGTCGCCGATGGTGAAATTCTCCAGGCGCGATTGTTCCTTCTTGGGCAGGCGCGCCTCGGTTTTGCCGAGGTCGACCACCATGTCCTGGCCTTCGATGCGTTTCACGGTGCAGTGCAGCAGATCGCCCACGCGGCCGGAGAATTCGGCGAAGATGTTCTCTCGTTCGGCTTCGCGCACTTTCTGCAGAATCACCTGCTTGGCCGTTTGCGCGGAGATGCGGCCCAGGGCTTCGGCGTTTTTCGAAATGCGCACGACGCCGCCCAACTCGGCCTTCGGGTCGAGCTTGCGGGCCTGGTCGAGGGTGACTTCATTCACCGGATCGGCCACTTCCTCCACGACGTTCTTTACGATGAACAACTGAATGGCGCCCGACTTCGCTTCAAAGTCGACGCTCATGTTCTCTTCGGTGCGGAAATGCTTGCGTGCGGCCACCACGAGGGCGTCCTTCACGGCGTCCAGAATTACCTGCGCGTCAACGCCCTTTTCCTTGCTCAGGATTTCGATGGATTGATAGATCGATGCCAAGGGTATCTAGCCTCTGTCTCGGGGTTGCCGGAATTACCAGTCGAACTTCAGATTGGCGCGAGCCACCTGACCCAAGGGGATTTTGACGGGCTCGCCCTGGGCCGGTTCCAACGTTATGGTTCCGTCTGAGAACCCGGCCAGCTTGCCTTCCCACACCTTGCGGTCCTCGACGGGCTCGGTGAGAACGATTTTTGCGTTTTGGCCGGTGAACCGCTCGAAATCCCGCGGGCGGCTGAGCTTGCGCTCCACGCCAGGCGAGCTGACTTCGAGCGTGTAACGGCCGTCGGGTATCACCTCTTCCACGTCGAGCACGGTGCCCACATAGTCGGAAATGTGCTGGCAGTCGGCGTGGGTGACGCCCTCGGGTTTGTCGATGAAAATGCGGAGGACGCGCGAGTTTCCGACGCCCTTGAGTTCGATGTCAACGGCTTCGATGCCGCTCTTGCGGCCCGCGCGTTCGACGATCTCGGTTACTTTGTCGATGATCTCGCTCTTCATCCGGCTTGTCCGTCACCAATAAAAAAGTGGGCTCTCGCCCACTCAGAGTAAGCCAAACTTTCACCTTGATTATACATCGGGTCCAAAGCGATTGGCGTTTCTCCACCTGCGTTTGGCAATTCCCGGCCGGCATCTGGCGATTCTCCGCCCTCCCTTTGGTAATCTGGAGTGTACTTTTGCCTTAAAGGAGCCCATTCCATGTCTGAATCCGTGTCGCGACGTAGCCTGGTGACGACGGCGGCCATTGCGGCCGCTCCCGCCTTTCTTCCCAACCTGGCGGCCCAGAGCAAGAAGATGACCTTCGGTTTCATCGGCGTGGGAGGCCGCGGCAGTTATCTGCTGGACCGGCTCTATGCCGGAAGCTCCACGCGCGTGAATGTAATTGGCGTTTGCGACACCTATGCGGGCAACCTGAATAAGAACAAAGACAAGGTCGCCACGGTCGAAGGGAAGTCGCCCAAAACTTACGTCGACTACCAACAGCTTCTCGCCGACCCGAATATTCAAGTGGTTGTGATTGCCACTCCCGAACACCTCCACCACGAGATGACGCTGGCGGCGTTGAAGGCAGGCAAGCATATCTACATCGAGAAGCCGCTGGCGCAGACCATCGAGAAGGGCGAAGAGCTGATCAAGGCCGCCGCCGCGTCGGGCAAGAAGGTGCAGGTGGGCACGCAGAACCGCTCGAATTCGCTCTACATCATGGCGAAGACGATGGTGTCGCAGGGCTTGATCGGCGATTGCCACTACGTGCGCGCGTTCTGGTATCGCTCGGCTCTGGCCAACGGCGCGCCTGCCTGGCGCTACAACATCCCGGCCGACGCCACGCCCGAGAACACCGACTACAACCGCTTCGTCGGCCCCGCGCCGAAAACGCCGTTCAACAAAAACCGCCACTTCCCGTGGCGTCCCCAGTGGGCCCATTCGGGCGGCCTCTCGCCCGACCCGAAGGGGCTGCAGCGCATCGCCGCCGGTACCGGCGTGCACCTGATCATGGGCTGCGGCTACTACGTCAACGACTACCAGGACCCGAAGAACCAGGATCGCACGGTCGACGATTTCGCCGCCGAAGTGACCGGCCAGATCCTCGACGGCGCCTGGGGCACCGACGTGCGCGCCGGCATGATCGGCGAGATCGGCTGCCAGTCGCCCTGGACCGACCTGG
>CAYUZM010000051.1:0-11006 GCA_964449665.1 uncultured Solibacteraceae bacterium | reverse complement strand
GTGGCGTCTCTATTGGGACTATTCGGGCGGCATCTCGACCGACCTGCTGGTGCATCAGACCGACATTTCGAATTTCGTGATGGGCAAGACCGTGCCGAAGACGTGCGTGGCCTCGGGCGGCGTGTACCGCTGGACGGAAAACGACGACCGCGACGTGCCCGACACGCTGAGCGCGCTCTACGAATATCCGGACAAGTTCCACATCAACTACTCCTGTTACTTCGGCAACGACGAGTTCGGCTATGGCGAGCAGTTCTGCGGCGACGAAGGCACGATTCAGGTGCTGAACCGGCAGACGCTGATGTTCACGCCGCAGAAGTTCGCGGGCAAGCCGCCGGCGCACGTGGCCGCGCGCAGCGAAGTGAAGCTCGACCTGAAGGGCAACGACAACCCGGCCGTCGAGGCGCACATGCGCAACCTGCTCGATGCGATTGAAGGCAAGGCGCAACTGGTGGCTCCGGTGGAAGTGGGCCAGATGGCGGCCATCAGCGGCCACATGGCGACGCTGGCGTTCCGGAACAACAAGATGGTTGTGTGGGACGACAAGGCCCGGAAGTATAGTTTTGTGTAGGTCGACAGACCGGTAGGTCTGCCGCACCGCAACCGGCATTTGTTACGATTGAGGACCGCCCGGCCCAACAGCCGCGCGGTCCTTCTGATTTGAGGAGCTACGAATGCTGATCCTTGCCGCCGTACTTGCGATTTTCGTCTATGGCCTGATTGCGGCCATGCTGGGCACCATCCTGCCCGACCTTTCCAAACGATTCTCCCTGTCGCCGAAGCAAAACGGAAATATCGCCATGGCTCAGGGCATTGGCTTGATGGTGGGTTCGTTCTTCATTGGTCCGCTCATCGACACGCAGGGCAAGAAGCCGGGACTGCTGCTGGCACTGGCGTTGATCGCCGCCGCGCTGTTCGGGTTGAAGAGCGCCAAGGGTTATTCGATCATCGCCGGATCGATGCTGTTGCTGGGCATTGGCGGCGGATCGCTGGTGACGGGCGCGTTCGCGCTGGCGGGCGACATCAAGATCGAATCGCTCACCACGGGCGGCGTGTTCAACCTGTTGAACCTGTTCTTCGGCCTGGGCGGACTGATCACCCCGCTGCTCGCCGCGCGGTTGTTCAACAACAACTCGGGTAGCCTCACGATGTTCGCGGCGGCGCTGGCGGCGATCACACTGGTGATTCACAGCCTGACGCCGATGGCCGCGCCAAGCGGTCAGGTGGCGTTTCAGGCATCGCAGGTGGGCGACTTGCTGGCGAACCCGGCGCTCTTGATGCTGGCGGCTTTCCTCTTCTTATATGTGGCGGCCGAGGTGGGCGTGTGGAACTGGCTGGCGCGGCATCTCATCTCGCAGGGCGTGCCGGAGAAGAGCGCGATCACCATTCTGTCGCTCGGTTTCGCGCTCGGCATCCTGCTGGGCCGCGTGGCGGTGGCGCCCGTGCTGTCGAGCGTTTCGCCCGAGCGCGTGCTGACGGGCGCGGCGGTTCTGATGGCAATCACGACGTTCGCCATGCTGCAGACGAGTTCGCCGAACCTGGCCTGGGGAATGGTGTTTCTGGCGGGCATCGCGATGGCGCCGGTGTTTCCCACAACGCTCGCGGTAGTCGGCGGCAAGTTTCCGGCCACGGCGGCCACGGCAACAGGCATTGCAACGACGGCCGGATGGCTCGGACTGGTTGTGAGCTCGCCGATCATCGGCAGCGTGGCGGGCGACGACCCGAAGCGTTTGAAGACGGCGCTGCTGCTGCTGCCGGCGTTCTCCGTGTTGATGGTTGTGATTTCGGTAATGCTGTAAGCGGCTCCGGCAGGCCGGGAGGCCGCCGCATGGGAGCCGGGAGGCCGCATGCAAGCCTGGCCCGCCGCACTTAGGGCTTCGGCAGCAGGTGCTTCTGCACCTTGCCCAGGGCCGTGCGCGGCAGGGTCTCAACCGGCACAAACGCACGCGGCACTTTGAACGAGGCGAGCTTGGCGCGGCAGGTGGCTTCGAGCGCCTCCACCACGCATTCGGCGCGCATCACAATATAGGCCACGGGCACTTCGCCGCGCACGGGATCGTTCATGCCCACCACCGCCGCCTCTGCGACGCCCGCTTGCTCAAGCAGCAGCTCTTCGATTTCGCGCGGATAGATGTTGAAGCCGCCGCTGATGATGAGGTCGCTCTTGCGCCCCGTGAGCGTGAGGTAGCCATCATCGGACAGCTCGCCCATGTCGCCGGTGCGGAACCAGCCGTCGTCGAATGCCTTGGCGGTGGCTTCGGCATTGCGCCAGTATCCGGCGAAGATGTTCGGCCCGCGCAGCTGCACTTCGCCCGCAACGATGCGCAGACTCACGCCCGGCATGGGTGCGCCGACGGTGCCCGGGCGCCGTTCGCCCGCGTAAGGATTGCTCGTGTTCATGAGCGTCTCGCTCATCCCATAGCGTTCGAGAATCGTGTGGCCGAACTTGCCGCGGAATGCTTCCATCACATGCGCGGGCAGCGGCGCGGAGCCGCTGACGAAGAGGCGCATGTTTGCGGCGATCTCCGGCGGGGCGTCGAGCAGCCGCACGTAGATGGTCGGCACGCCGAAGAACAACGTGGGCCGGAACGCGATGAACTCTTCGGCCGCGCGCTGATGTTCGAAGCGTTCGAGCAGCCTCATGCGGCAGCCGGTGGCGAGCCACGCATGAACGCCGTTGCCGAGTCCGTGAATGTGAAACAGCGGCAGGGCGAGCAGAAAACGGTCGGCCTGCGTGATCTCCCAACAGGCAACGATGTTCGCCGTGTTGGCGAGCAAGTTGTTGTGCGTGAGCACGGCGCCTTTACTTGCGCCCGTGGTGCCCGACGTATAGACGATCATCGCGGGCGTGTCGCCGTCGAGCGGCACGCGTAACCGGCCGGGCGGCGCAATGGCGGCCGAACTCTTCAGCGCCGCCAGCTCCGCCTCATCGATGAACAGCTTCGGTTCGGCATCGCGGCGAATGTGCTCCAGCTCGCGTTCGCGATAGAGAATGTTCACCGGCACATAAATGGCGCCCAGCTTCACGCAGGCGATGAGCAGCGCGATTACGTCGGGGCTGTTCGGAAGGTAGACGCACAGGCGGTCGCCCGCCGTGACGCCGCGCGCGGCGAGCGCCTGGGCCAACTGGTGCGACAACCGATCCACTTCGCCGAAGGTATAGGTGCGCCCGCCGAACTCGAGACCTTCCTGCGCCGCGCGGCCTACGAGGGAGTGGTCAAAGAGGTCCATCAACTGCATCGGGAATAGAATGGTAGCATCTTGCACCACGCCCTCAAATTCGCCGCGGCCTTAGCATTTGCCGCCGTCTCACCGCTCTGCGCCCAGATGAATTTTGTGCGCGACGTCTGGCCCGTTTTGGAGAAGGCCGATTGCAAAGGGTGCCACAACAACGACGGCGTGGCCTCCACCACGCGCCTGCAATTTCCCGAAGCCAATGCCACCGACGAAGAGCGCGTGTTGTTCGGCGATTCGCTGCGGCGTTTTGTCGACACAGCCGACGCCGCCAAGTCGATGCTGGTGTTGAAGCCGACCAATAAAATCGGCCACGCGGGCGGACGCCGCATTCAACCGGGCAGCGACGCCGAAACGGCGCTCATCAACTGGGTGAAGCACCTGAACACCACCAAGCCGCTGGCCCGCCACGACGAAACGAAGACGCTGGCCGCGCACGAGAAGCCGGTGCTGCGGCGCCTCACGCACTCGCAGTACGACAACACCGTGCGCGATCTGCTGGGCGACATCAGCCGCCCGTCGCGCCAGTTCCCGCCCGAGGATTTTATCGACGGCTTCAAGAACCAGTTCGAGGGCCAGTCGATTTCACCGCTGCTGGCGGAAAGCTATGGCGAAGCGGCGTCGCGGCTCGCCACGACAGCGAAGCTGCCGAAGACCGCGAACTTTGTCGAATCGTTCGGCAAGCGCGCGTTCCGGCGTCCGCTCACCGCGCTGGAGAAGACCCGCTACCAGGCGCTGTTCGCCAAAGCCGGCGCCGAGGCCGTGGTGGAGGCGATGCTGCAATCGCCCGCGTTTCTCTACCGGCCCGAGACGGCCGTGAAGGCGGAGAACAAGCCGTATGTGCGGGCGTCGCGGCTGTCGTATTTGCTGTGGGACACGATGCCCGACGAAGCGCTGATGGCCGCCGCCGAGAAGGGCGAACTGAACACGCCCGAAGGTTTCGAAAAACAGGCGCGCCGCATGTTGGCCGATCCCAAGGCCGCGCCCGCGCTCGATGAATTCGTGTCGCAGTGGATGCGCTTTGACCGCGTGGTGACGATGGTGAAGGACCGCCGTTTCTACCCGAACTTCACGCGCGAAATTGCGCAGGCGATGACCGAAGAGACGCGGCGCTTTGTCGCCGACCTGGTGTGGAGCAACCGCAGCTTCCTCGAGTTCTACACCTCGGACGCCACCTTCATCAACGGCGATCTGGCCGGGCTCTACAGCATGAAGGCGCCTTCGGACGACTTCACGCGCGTGGCCTATCCGGCCGAATCGGGGCGCGCGGGCATTCTCAGCCACGCCACCTTCCTGGCGCTCACGAGCAAGCCTTCCGAGACGTCGCCCACCGCGCGCGGCCTCTTCGTGCGCGAACAGTTTCTTTGCCAGAACGTGCCGCAACCGCCGCCCGGCGTGAGCACGAACCTGCCGCCCCAGAACGAAGAGAAGCCGATGACCAATCGCGAGCGGCTGCAGATTCACTTGACCAATCCAAGCTGCGCGACCTGCCACAACCTGATCGATCCAATCGGGCTCGGTCTGGAGAAGTTCGACGGCGTCGGCGCGTGGCGCGACCAGTTGACGATGCGCATCGCCAACTTCGACCGCCGCCGCGAGCAGAAGACTGTTTCCGTGCCCATCGACAACCGCGGCTGGGTGGCCGGCATTCAGGGTTCCGAGTTTCAGACCCCTCGCGAATTGGGCGCGGCTTTGGCGAAGACGCCGCAATGCCAGGAGTGCCTGGTGAAGCAGTATTTCCGCTATGCGATGGGGCGGCGCGAAACGCCCGCCGACCGGCCCGTGATCGCCCGTACTCTCGTCGACTTCCGGAATTCGCAATTCCGCTTCCAAGAGCTTATGATCGGAGTAGTAAAGTGGACTGAATTTGGGGTCCACGGGGACAGGAACTGATCGCCATGAAAGCACCGCTATCCCGTAGAACTCTTCTCAAAGGCCTGAGCTTCGCCGGGTCGCGCGCGCTGCTGCCGCTGCCGCCGCTGGCCGCCATGTTCAATGCCGCGGGCACAGCATATGCCGCCGAGAACGCCAAGCGCGAAACACGCTTTGTGCTGTGGTTCAACGGCAACGGCATTGTGGAGAAGTATTGGATTCCCAACGAGACCGGCAAGGGCTACACGATGACGCCGTGCCTGGCGCCGCTGGCTTCTTTCCGCGATCAGATGCATGTGGTGACGGGCCTCGACAATCCCGCCGCGCGCATGCCGGGTCCGGGCAACGACCATCACCGTTCGATGAGCGCCTTGATGACCGGCACGCAGTTCACCGGCCGCGGCGCGGGCGGACCTTCCATCGATCAGGCCATCGCGGCCAGGATCGGCGGCGAGACGCGCTTCCGTTCTCTGCAGCTCGGCGTCTCGCAGGAGAGCTTCGGCGAAAGCGTGCAGCGCAACATGAGCTGGGCGAACTACGACCGTCCGCTGCCGCCCGAAATGCTCCCGCACAAGCTGTTCGACCGGCTGTTCGGCCAGCGCGAAATCGGCTGGGTGAACCGCAAGCGCAGCGTCATCGACGCCATTCGCGAAGATGCCAAATCGCTGCAAGGCAACCTCGGCACGGAGGATCAGAAGCGGCTCACCGAACACCTCGATTCGATTCGCGACGTGGAGCGCTCCATCGCCAGCATGCCGCCGCAGTATTACAAGGTGGACGAGCCCGAGTACGACGGCGACATGAAAGACTGGCCGCGCATCGCCAAGCTGCAGAGCGATCTGCTGGCGCACGCGTTTGCCACACGGCAGACGCGCGTGGCGAGCTACATGCTCACCAAGTGCCAGGGCCTGACGCGCTTCCCGTGGCTCGGCCTCACCGCCGCGCGCCACCACGACTATACGCATCGCGACGGCAAAGCTCCGGGCATGGACACGCTCGACGGCCAGCGCATTATGCGCGACATCTGCAAGTGGCACGTCGAGGAGTTCGCTTACCTGCTGGGCAAGCTGCGCTCGATTCCCGAAGGCGATGGCAACCTGCTAGACCGTACGGCGCTGTTGTTCGTCCACGAACACGCCGAAGCGAACGACCACAAGAACAACGGGCTGTCGGTGATTCTCGCCGGCTTCCATGGGAACCTCGCCACCGGACTGCACACACGCACGACGGGGACGGTGGCGGATCTGTACCTGACCGTGGCCGACGATGTGATGGGCGCGGGCATCGGGAAGTTCCCGACAGCGGAGCGTAAGTTGAGCGACTTGGTTCGGCGGCAGGCTACGCCGGAAAGCGCCTAAGCGGACAGCATCGCGTAGACGCCACGGAAATGCTGAGGGCCGGCGCGGACATCCCGCACCGGCCCTTTCGATTCTGATGCCGTCACTAGTGCCGTGACGGAACGCGGTTGCTACCTCTACAGCAGCTTGAAATTCACCTCAATCGTCGCGCTCACGCGCACCGGCTTGCCGCCTTTCGTGGCAGGCTCGAACTTCCACTGCTTCACGGCGAGGATGGCATTGGCGTCGAGGCCGGGATCGAGGCTCTCTAGCACCTTCACTTCGCTGGCGAGGCCATCGCGTTCGATAATCACCGAAAGTTTCGCCGTGCCGGCGATCTTCGCCTCGCGCGCCTCTTCGGTGTAGGCGGGCTCGACTTTGTGGATGAGGCGCGGCGATACGACATCGCCGCCGATCTTGTGCACGCTATCGTCCTGCTGCAGGGCGGCCAGGGGCACGGTGATCGCGATGCAGGCGAGCGCGGCCGTCGCGAGCGCGCGGCGTGACAGGCCGTCGCGGTTCGCGGTGCGGTTGAGCAGCGCGCGCATGCGGCGTTCCATGGGCGAGGCGCCGGTCATGGCGGGTACGGCCGCGGCAGCCATGGTGGTGCGGGCGACGTGCAGCAGTTGTTCGGCGTAGTCGGTGGCGCTGGCGCCGTCGCGCAGCACGGCATCGTCGCAGGCGCGTTCGGACTCTTCATGCGCTTTGCGGGCGGCGAACCAGGCGAGCGGCAGAAACCAGTAGACGGCGCAGGCCAACTGCGCCACCACCAGCCACAGGAAGTCGAAGCGGCGGGCGTGTTCGCGTTCGTGCATGAGAACGGAGCGGCGCAGCGCGTCGGGCCAGGCGTCGGCTTGTTCGGGCCAGACTACGACCGGGTTGGCGAAGCCCCACACAAAAGGAGAGACCGATTCCGCAGTGGCGCGCATGCCAGCTTCAACTTGACGCGCCCGCATGACGAGTGCCGCCGTGCGGAGATGCGCGATGGTGAAGGCGGCCAGCGTCAGGCCCGCGCCGAGCATCCACGCATGCAGCAGCGAAAAGCCCGAAGCCGTTGCGGGCAGCGCGGCCCCGGCGGCGGACGCATCGACGAGGAAGCTCGTTCGCGGCAGAGCGTTCCACGCAGGCGCGAGCACGATCATGGCGGGCAGCGCGATCACGGCTACGAGCGCGGCCATCCAGACCATGTGGCGCGCGGCGGCCGAGGCCTTTCGCAGCGCGAGCGAAAAGATCCAGGCGATGGACAAAAGCGCGGCGGCCTTCCACGTACATTCGATGAGCAGTGCGGTCGTCATTTCGGGTTCCCTTCCTTCTTTGCGTCTTCAATGAGGTCGGACAGACGCTCCAGCTCTTCTGCGCTGAACTGAGCTCTGGCATTGCCGAGCAGGGCCGCGGCGGCGTTGGCGGCCGAACCGTCGAAGAAGGTCTCGACGAGACTCTTCAAGGCGGATCGGCGCGCGCGGTCGCGCGGAACGGTCGGCATATAGACATAGGTGCCGCCCCGGTCTTCATGCCGCACCGCGCCTTTGTCTTCCAGAATGCGAAGCGTGGCGCGGACGGCGGAATAGCTGGGCGGATCGGTAATGCCCGCGCGCACCTCGGCCGCGGTGGCGCTCTTTTGCCGGTAGAGGACGTCCATCATTTGCCGCTCGCGGCGGCTGAGTTTGGCGTGTGTGTCCGGTGGCATGTGTATGCTAAATATTTAGCATCACTGGAGGCGGCTGTCAATGCTAAATTTTTAGCAAGACCGGCGGATGGGGGGCGGCGGGTTGGGGGCAGCCTAAGGGGCAGCTGGCGCGGCAGCGGGCGCCTTGGCGGGCGCGGCGGGGGAGGGCGAGCCGGGCGCGGCCGGTTCGGGCACGCCTTCGATCCGCACGTCTGGCCTCAGCTTCTTCAGTTCGTCCGCGCCCGCGGCGGTGAAGGCGGTGTCGCGCACGTCCACCCATTTCAGCGCGGACAACGCCGCAAGAAACGGCACGGCGTCGTTGCCCACGCGCTTGCAGGCGTGCAGGTCGAGACGTTCCAGCTTCGCCAGCGGTTTCAACCTGCCGAGGCCACGGCCGGTGATGCCGAGGCCGCTGAGGTTGAGTTCGCGCAGCTCGGTGACGGCGGCGATGGGGTCGAGGCCGAGGTCGGTGGTGCCGAGGGTCCAGAGGCCGGAATCGGTGCGCTGCTTGCCGCTCAGGTCGAGCGTGCGCAGTTGCGGCAGCGTGCGTAAAACCTGCAGGCCGACTTCGGTGAGCTTGTTGCCGCCGAAAGAAAGCTCGCGCAGGTTGGGGAGCGTCGAAAGATGTTGCAGACCGCTGTCGGTGACTTCGGCATAGCCGATGTCGAGCGCCGTGATGGTGGTTTTTCCGGCCAGCAGCGCCAGCGTGTTGTCGGTCACCTTGGTGCCGCGGGCGTTGATGCGTTCGATCTTCGTCCAGTTGCGCATGGCGGCCAGGCCTTCGTCGGTCACCAGCTCAGCGTAGAAGAGATTCAGTTCGCGGACGTTCTTGAGGTCTTTCAGCTTAAGCAGGCCAAGGTCGGTGACGCGCGTGGAGGACAGGTCGAGCCGTTCGAGTTTATCGAGCTTGGCGACGAGGTCGAGATCGGTGTCGCTCACCCAGCCCTGGCGGAAGCTGAGCGCACGCACGGAACCTTCGGGCGCGAGTTCGGCTTTGCCATCGAGCGCGGCGATCCAATCGTTGGCGGCGCAGGCGAGCGCGGTGGTGAGGATCACGAGCGCGGCGGCGCGCATTACTGGCGCGGCGGCGCGCATCATGAGTTCAGGGGTGTGCATCACTAGCCCGGCGGCGCGCATCAGCTTTTCCTCCGGGTGGGCAGGGCCGATTCGCGGTCCCAAATAATCTGGCACTTGGGCAGTTTCTGTTGCAGCGCTTCGTGCGCTTTTTCGCTGATCAGCGTGTGATAGACGTTCAGGTGTTCCAGCTTCGGGAACGAAGCAAGCGCATCGATCTCGGTGTCGCCGATGGTGGCCGAATCCAGGCGCAGGTCGCGCAACTCCGGCATGCCCGCGATGAGCGCCAGTCCTTTCGCGGTGATGTTGGTGTAGTTGAGGTTCAGCGTGCGCAGCGTCTTCATGCCGGCGATGTGGCGCAGGCTTTCGTCGGTAAGGCGCGTGCGCACCGACTGCAACTCTTCAAGAGCGGGAAGCCTGGAAAGGAGCACGTAGCCGTAGGTGTTGATCGGGTTGTAGTTGATGTTGAGCGATCGCAACGACGTGAGCGAGGCGATATGCTCCATCGAATCGTCGTCGATGTCGGTGGTGGCAAGGTCGAGTTCGGTGAGGCGCGTGAGCGTGCGCAGGTGCTTCAGGCCGGGACCGGTGACATCGGTCATGCTCAGCTTCAGCCGCTGCAACGGAGTAAGTTTGCCGATCACGGCGAGGCCCGCATCGCCCACGGGGGCGCCGGACATCTCCAGCTCTTCCAGCGCGGCGAAGCCGGCGAGCCCAAGGCCGCGCGCGCCGGAGTTGTTCAACACCAGGCGGCGCAGTTTCGGAAGCGCGGCGAGCTTGGCGAGGCCGTTGTCGGTGACGGTGGTCTGGCTGAGGTCGAGCTCTTCGAGCGTAGTCATGGAAGCCAACGCGGCCACGCCGACGTCGCCCACTTCCGTTGCCGAGAGGCTCAGCTTGCGCACGCCGGCCAGCCTGGCGAGCGTTTCCAGATGACGGTCCACCACGGGCGTGCCGTTCAGCGAGATTGCCGTCAGCTTGCCTTGCTGCAGTTCGGCCTGACCGCCGAGCGCCTGCACAAAGGTCTTCATCGTCAAGGCCGTGATCTGCACCGGCAGTTTGACGGCCTTGGAAAGTTGCTGCGCACCTGCAAGAAAGTTCACACGCAGGCCGGGCAGCGATGCGGTGAGTTGATCGACGCCCGCTTTGGTGACGCGCGTGTAGCGCAGGTCGAGCGCGCGCAGGTTCTTCATGCCGGCGAGCACGCGGAGGCCGGCGTTGGTCACCTGGCTGCGGTAGAGGTTCAACTCTTCGAGGTCCTTCATGCCCGCGATGGCCTGTAAGCCTTCGTCGGTGATGGGCGCGCCCAGCAGGTTCAGCTTGCGCAGCGCGGTGAGGTTGGAGAGTTGCACAAGGCCCGCGTCGGTGAGGCGGCAACCGTAAAGGTCGAGATGTTCCAGTTTGTCGAGCGAGGCGATGTGGCGCAAGCCCGAGTCGGTGACGAGCGTGTCTTTCAACCACAGCCGCCGCAGACCTTTCATGCCGGAGAGCGAAGCCATGCCTTCGTCGTCGAACTGCGAATAGGTGAGGTCGAGCGCGGTGAGGTTGGGAAAGACGGCGAGCGTGTGGCCCTTCACCTTCGACTGCTGCAGGCGCAGTTCGCGCAAGCCCTTCAGGTCCTTCAACTCGGCGATGCCTTTGTCCTGAATGTTGATCTCGGTGAGGAAGTGGACGCTGAAGAATAGCTTTTCGAGCGATGTGAGTTTGTTCAGGCTGCCGAGGTCCTTGTTCGAATCGCGGCGGCTGCCGGCGCCTTCGTTCCACATGGGCCCGGGCAGGTGCAGTTCCTTGAGGTGCGTGAGCTGCGCCAGGCGCGAGAGCTCTTC